>JAWWPK010000513.1:0-12456 GCA_033854925.1 Nocardioidaceae bacterium
AGTCGCACGACGTGCTGGCCCCGGCTTCCGGAGTGCTGACCCGGCTGGACGCCCTCGCGGTCGGCACCGCCGCCTGGCGACTGGGTGCCGGCCGCTCCCGCAAGGAGGACCCGGTCCAGGCCGGGGCCGGGGTGCGCTGGCACGCGCGGCCCGGCGACCCCGTGACCGAGGGCCAGCCGCTGATGACCCTGCTCACCGACGAGCCGGACCGCTTCGAGCGGGCGCTGGCCGCCCTCGAGGGCGCGTACGACGTCTCCGCGGACGCGTCGTACACCCCCGGGCCGATCGTCCTGGATCGGGTGGCCCGTAGGACATGACTCCCGAGCCCTGGCGGCGCCGGACGCCGCCCAGATCACGCGCTGACGGCGTTGCCGACCCTTCGAAGACACCCAGTCTGCGCGCGCGCCGGCGCCTTGCCAGCACGCGCCTGGACGACGCCGGCATCCACCACTACTCGGGAGACATGCCCTGATGGTCCAGCTCGCAGCAGGGGAGGAGCTGGTCCTCGACGCGCCGCTCGGCCGGGTGCGGATGGGGCTGGGCTGGGACTCCGACGCCGGAGCGGGAATCGCCCGCACGGGCCGGCCCGAGGTGGACCTCGACGCGACCGCGCTGCAGTTCAGCGGGGGCAAGCTGTTCGACCTGGCGTTCTACAACAACCTGCGCACCCGGGACGGGTCGGTCGAGCACCTCGGCGACAACCAGAGCGGCAGCGGCGAGAACGACGACGAGCAGATCCTGGTCGACCTGGCGAAGGTGCACGGGCCGGTGGACACGATCCTGTTCCTGGTCAGCAGCTACCAGGGCCACTCGCTGGAATGGGTCGCGAACGCCTACTGCCGTCTGGTCGACGACGAGTCCGACGAGGAGCTTGCGCGCTTCACGCTGACCTTCACGTTGAAGGACACCGGGGCGGTGATGGCGCTGCTGCGGCGTACCGACTCCGGATGGGCGCTGAAGGCCGTCGGCGAGGGCGTGCCGATCACGGTGCCGACGCAGGGGCTGGCGAAGCTGAACCGCTTCGTCAGCTGAGCAGCAGCACGACCATCTCGGCGACGCACGCCGGCTTGGCCTCGCCCTCGATCTCGATCACGTAGCGGGTGATCATCTGCTTGCCCGCCGGCACGTCGGCGAGCTCGGCGATGGACGCCGTGCAGCGGATCCGGGCGCCGACCTTGACCGGGTTGGGGAACCGGACCTTGTTGAGGCCGTAGTTGAGCCGCGGTCCACTGGTCTCGATGCTGAGGAGCTCGGTGTTGAAGCGCGGGATCATCGACAGCGTGAGGTAGCCGTGCGCGATGGTCCCGCCGAACGGGCCGGTGTTTGCGCGCTCCACGTCGACGTGGATCCACTGATGGTCGTCGGTCGCGTCCGCGAACGCGTTGACCCGCTCCTGGGTGATCTCGAGCCAGTCGGTCGTGCCGAGCTCTTCGCCCACGGCGGCTTCCAGCTCGGCGAGGTCGGTGAAGGTGCGCACGTCGTTCCTCTGGGGCTCCGGGCCAATGACAGGGCTACTGACAGGATGGCGCGATGAGCGCCGTCCTCACCGAACCTAGTGCAGGCCCCGCGGTCACCCAGGAGCAGGTCCAGCGGGCGCCGAAGGTGCTGCTGCACGACCACCTCGACGGGGGGCTGCGGCCGGCCACGATCGTCGAGCTGGCCGCGGAGGCGGGTCACCCACTGCCCGCCCCCGACGCCGAGTCGCTGGGCCAGTGGTTCACGACCATGGCGGACTCCGGCTCGCTGGTGAGCTACCTCGAGACCTTCGACCACACGGTCGCGGTGATGCAGACCACCGCCGCTCTCACGCGGGTGGCCCGCGAGTGTGTCGAGGACCTGGCCGCGGACGGCGTCGTGTACGCCGAGGTGCGCTACGCGCCCGAGCAGCACGTCTCCACCGGCCTGTCCCTCGACGAGGTCGTCTCGGCCGTGCAGCAGGGCTTCGAGGAGGGCATGGCGCAGAGCCGGATCAACGGGCCAGGCATCACGGTCCGCCAGCTCCTGACCGCGATGCGGCACCAGGCCCGCTCTCGCGAGATCGCCGAGCTGTCGATCGCCTGGCGCGACCGCGGGGTCGCGGGCTTCGACATCGCGGGCGCCGAGGCCGGCTATCCCCCCACCCGCCACCTCGACGCGTTCGAGTACCTCCAGCGCGAGAACTCCCACTTCACCATCCACGCCGGCGAGGCGTTCGGGCTGCCGTCGATCTGGGAGGCGATCCAGTGGTGCGGCGCTGACCGGCTCGGTCACGGCGTACGGATCATCGACGACATCACCGTCGCGGACTCCGGAGACGTCACGCTGGGCCGGCTCGCGGCGTACGTCCGGGACATGCGGATCCCGCTCGAGATGTGCCCCGCCTCCAACGTGCAGACCGGAGCCGCGGCGTCCATCGCCGAGCACCCCATCGGGCTGCTCACCCGGCTCCGCTTCCGGGTCACCGTCAACACCGACAACCGGCTGATGTCCGGCACGTCCATGACCTCGGAGTTCACCCACCTGGCCGAGGCGTTCGGCTACTCCGTCCGCGACATGGAGTGGTTCACGGTCAACGCGATGAAGTCCGCCTTCCTGCCTTTCGACGAGCGGCTCGCCCTCATCGCGGACGTCATCAAGCCGGCCTACGCGAAGCTGGGCGCCGAGTCGTGAGCTGGTCGCATCCGTGAACCGGGTCTCGCGTAGCCGGACGTAGTGATCGCACGACTGGCCCGGGTCTCCGACGGAGGCTCTCGTCGATGGACGGGGGCACCTTGACGACGGTCGGGGCGGGTGGCATGCAAACATGGCGCGCGTGGTCAGCGCTGGGTCCCCGTCGATCGAACGCCCGGACTACTGGTGGTACCGCGCCCGGGCGGACCTGCTCCGAGCCGCCCTCCAGCAGTACGTCGGGAAGCCGGCCAGGTTGCTCGACGTCGGAAGCGCCGATGGTCCGAGTGTTCGCTGGCTGAGCGAGAGGGGCCACCGGGTGGCGCTGGACATCGACCCGCGTGGCCTGGCGCCCGGTGACGTCTGCGGATCGGCGATCGACCTGCCGTTCGTCGACGCCGCCTTCGACGTGGTCGCCGCCTTCGACGTGCTCGAGCACTGCGAGCCCGAGGCGAGGGCGCTGGCGGAGATGACGCGGGTCCTC
Source organism: Nocardioidaceae bacterium (assembly GCA_033854925.1). Taxonomy (GTDB): domain Bacteria; phylum Actinomycetota; class Actinomycetes; order Propionibacteriales; family Nocardioidaceae; genus Nocardioides. The sequence continues at coordinate 3,131 of JAWWPK010000513.1, forward strand.
GTCCCGGGGGGCCGGCTGCTGATGAGCGTGCCGGCCTACCAGTGGGCGTGGTCGCGGTTCGACGAGCTCAACCACCATCACCGGCGCTACACACGTCGCAGCGTCGTCGCCTCGGTCGAGGCAAACGGCCTCGAGGTGCTCCGGGCGTCGTACATGTTCGCGGGGACGTTTCCGTTCTTCGCCGCCGAGCGGCTTTACGCCAAGTTTCGCGAGAGAGGGGCCCGGGAGACCGTACCGGTGCCCGGCAGCGTGCCCCGACTGCCGCAGACCGGCCCCGCGGTCGAGAGGGTCCTGATGGCTGCAACGCGGATCGACAGCCGCCTCCTGCCGCGCCGGGACCTGCCGTTCGGGTCCTCGGTGGTGGTGGCCGCCCGGAAGCCGACGGACCCGGCCTGGAAGGAGAGGACGCCATGACCTCGCCCGAGCACGAGCACACGCTTTCGGTGGTGGTACCGGTCTACAGAGGGGCCGCGACGCTCGACGCGTTGATCGCGGAGCTGGCTCCGCTCGTCGAGCCGTTCCGCACCCCCGCGGGACACTCCGCGCGCATCGACGAGGTGCTGCTCGTCCATGACTGCGGCCCCGACGACTCCGACGTCGTGATGCGGAGGCTGGCGGCCAGCCACGACTGGGTCCGACTCGTGTGGCTCAGTCGCAACTTCGGGCAGCATGCCGCGACTCTGGCCGGCATGGCCTCCTCGGGCGGCGACTGGGTGGCGACGCTGGACGAGGACGGGCAGCACGATCCCGCTGACCTCGGCGCGATGCTCGACCGCGCGTTGTCCGAGCGGGCGGACGTCGTCTACGCCGCACCGTTGAATCCGCCTCCCCACGGCTTCCTCCGCAACCTCGCCTCGCGTCAGGCGAAGTGGTCGCTGCGCTGGCTGACGGGCACCCCTCAGGCCCGGAGCTTCAACAGCTACCGGCTGGTGCTGGGTGAGGTCGCCAGGAGCGTGGCCGCCTACGCCGGGTCGGGTGTCTACCTGGACGTGGCCCTCGGCTGGGTCGCACGCCGGGTCCGAACCTGTCCGGTCCGGCTGCGCCCGGAGGGCGATCGTCGGTCGGGATACCGGCCGCGGACCCTGCTCTCGCACTACTGGCGGATGGTGCTGACGGGCGGGACCCGGCTGCTGCGGACCGTGAGTCTTCTCGGATTCCTGCTCGCGGCCGCGGGCCTCGGGCTCGCGGTCGCCATCGTCTGGATGCGGCTCGAGGACGACATCGAGGTCCCGGGGTGGACCTCCCTGGCCGTGGTCTCGCTGCTCAGCTCGGGCTTCATCCTCTTCGCGCTCGGCGTCGTCGCGGAGTACATCGGCGTCGCGGTGAACATGGCAATGGGCAAGCCGCTCTACGTCATCGTCGGCGACGGTAGGGACGGACCTCTCGGACCAGGGCCCGATGAGACGGACCAGCCGTGACGACCTTGCTCATCGGCCGCGGCCTGCTCGGTCGGCAGGTGAAGGCACAGTTGCGGCGGGGGTCGAGGGGGAACCTGCGAACCGTCGACGTCCCCTGGGGGAGTCATGACGCTGCGCTCCAGGCACTGCTGGACGCAGCGGGCGAGGTCGCGCGCGACTCGCCGTCCTGGCGGCTGGTGTGGTGTGCGGGCGCCGGCGTCATCGCGACCCCGCCCGCGGACCTGATGGCAGAGGTCAGGCTGTTCGAGGCGCTCCTCGACGGGCTATCTGTCCCGCCCAGGAGCATGTTCCTCGCGTCGTCTGCCGGCGGCGTGTACGCCGGGTCGCCGGACCGGCCACCCTTCACCGAGCAGTCGGCCGCAGCCGCCCTCTCGCCGTACGGCGCAGCGAAGCTCGAGATGGAGCGACTCGCGGGTGGACTGACCGGAAGCGGGACCCGCGTGCTGGTCGGACGGATCGCCAATCTCTACGGCCCCGGCCAGGACCTCACCAAGCCGCAGGGCCTGATCTCCCAGCTCTGCGTGACCCAGCAGACCGGTCGAGCCCTCAACCTGCACGTCTCGCTCGACACCCTGCGCGACTACCTCTTCGTGACCGACGCGGCAACGATGCTCGTCGCTGCACTGGACCTGCTCGACGAGGAGGAGCCCGGCACCACGGTGACAAAGATCTTCGCCTCCGGACGGGCTCTCTCGGTCGCCGGCGTCGTTGGGGAGGCGGGGCGGGTGTTCCGGCGCCGCCCGCTGCTGTCGACCCGGGCAGCGAGCGGTTCCGAGGCACGCGACCTCCGGCTCCGGTCGGTGGTGTGGCCGCAGGTCGACATGCTGGCCCGGACCCCCTTGCCCGCCGGCCTGGGCGCGACGGCGGCCGACATCTCCGCCCAGCTGCGTGCGGGAGAGCTGGGGCAAGGGTGCTGAAGCGGCACCGCAGGGACCTCAGGTGGCTGTTGTTGGCGGTAGCTGCGGTTTGGCTGGCCTGGGCCTTCCCCCTACTCCTGGATGCCCGCCACTACTTCCAGGGTGACACCCAGAACGCCTACTACGGCTGGTTCCACCACTTCGGCGCCGCGCTGCTCGACGGCGAGTGGCCGATGCTCGACGCGCAGTCCGGCTCGGCCAGCAACCCCCTTGCGGAGGGGCAGGAGGGGCTCTACAGCCCGTTGTCGGCCCTGATCGGGATCGGCGCCGCCGTCGCGCCCCAGCTCGTCGTCTACGCGACTCTGGTCAAGTTCGCCATTGCCGCGATCGCCGTCTTTGGGTGCTACCTCCTGGCCCGCGGGTACGGCGTCCGCCCGGGGCTTGCCGCGGTTGCAGCGGTCGCGGTGCAGCTGTGTGGCTTCACTTTGGCCAACGACGCGCCGCGGTGGATCGCGGGGCAGCTCGTGGCCGCGCTGCTGCCCTGGGCGTGGTGGGCCACCCGCCGAACGCTCGCCGGCGCGAACCCGTGGCCGGCGCTGGTGGCGAGCGGGGTGCTCATCACGACGGGCTACGTCTTCGGGACGATGTACTTCATCCTCGTCCTCGCTGGGCTGGGGCTGGAGAGCCTGCTGACCCGCAACGGGCCCGCCGTACGACGACTCCTGCTCCTGGGTGTCTTCTGCGGCCTGCTCAGCATCACGGTCTACCTGCCGGGCATCCTCACCTCGCCCGTGACCTGGCGGGACACGTGGGAGATCGGCGGGGTACCCGGATTGCTCCAGATGGACCCTTCCACCCTGCCGCTGATCGGGCAGCCCACGACCGTGCCGCCGACGGTGAGCACGCTGCCGAACGATGAGGCGGCGGTGGCGGCCGGACAGATCCCCTTCACCTACGTCGCATGGTTCCTGCCGCTCGTGGCCTGGGTCGCGCTCTCCCGGCTGCGCCAGGAGTGGACGTCGCTCGTGTCCCTGGTCGTCCCCTTCGTCCTCTCGGTCGTCTGGACCCTCCTGCCTTACAACATGGGCCCGATCCGGATGCCGGGCCGGGTGATGTCGATTGCCAGTCTCACCTCGATCCTCCTGCTGGTGGTGCTGCTCGAGCGAAGTCTCGACCGGCGGCCCAGTCGGTTGCGACTTGGGCTCAGCCTCCTGTGGGTCGGGCTCGCCGCGGCCGGTGCGGCGCTCTTGTACACCGACTCGGCGGTGCTCCAGCTCGCCGCAGGTGCGGTGGTCGTGACCTGCGTCCTGGCAACGGCGTGGGCCGTTCCCCGTGAACGTGTCCTTCCGGTCGTGATGATCGTTGCGTCCGTCGGGATCGCGATCTTCCAGTTCGCGGTCCAGCCCGAGGGTCTGGGCGGGCAGCGCGGCTCGCCGGGCGACCTCGCGGCCTACTCGGACCTACTGCCCGCCGCGGAAGGTGACGTCTTCGTCATCGGGTTGAACATCGACGTCCTGGCCGAGCACCCGGAGCTCGCCACGTCGATCCTGCCCGGCAGCCTGTGGGACCTCACCGGCAAGCCCGTGCACGACGGGTACACGACGCTCGGCTTCCGGGACTACAACTACCGCTTCTGCATCAGGTTCAACGGCGACGTGTGCCCCGACGGTCTGACCGCGATGCTCGAGGTCGAACCGGTGACGGGGCAGCCGTGGGTCGACCTGCACTCGATCAGCACCCTGGTACTCGTCGACCTCTCGGACGACCAGACGCAGGACCCGCCGCCCGGGTGGCACGCGACACGAAGCGACGACACCAATGTCGTCACGTGGGTCCGGGACGAGGTGCTGCCCACGGCCGGAGGCGTGGTGTGGGCCTCTGCCGGGACCCGAGTGCACCAGATCGGGCAGACTGCGACCAGCACCACCTTCGTCGTGGACCAGGTCTCCGGCAACGACCCCGGCGTGGTGCTCAGCCGGATCGCCTGGCCGGGCTACCGGGTGGACGGAGCCGGCCTCGGAGACCCGGTCGGGGGGCACCTGCTGCGCGTCGACCTCGCGCCGGACGATGTGGGCTCCACGGTGACGGTTACATTCCGGCCACCCGGCTGGGACCTGGAGATGGCCAGTCTCGGCGGGTCGCTCGTGCTGGGGCTCGCCTGGTCGGTCATCGCCGTGGTCCGGCGGCGGCGCCAGCCCCGACTCCCCGCCGAGACTCCGTGACTGCGCCGGCCAATACCGTGACGTCGTGACCACCCGCATCGACGCCGACTACCTGGTGGTCGGGGCCGGGGCCATGGGGATGGCGTTCACGGACGCGTTGGTCGAGCACGCCGACGTCCGGGTTGCCCTCGTCGACCGCCGGCACAGCGTCGGCGGGCACTGGCTGGAGGCGTACCCGTTCGTGCAGCTGCACCAGGCCTCGAACTTCTACGGCGTCGCGTCGACGCTCCTGGGTGGTGGGCGGGTGCAGGACCGTGGGCCGGAGGCCGGCCTGCACGAGCGGGCCGGGCAGCCGGCGATCCTCTCTTACTACGCGGACGTGCTGGCCGACCGGTTGCTCGGGGCGGGGCGGGTCGAGTTCTTCCCCGGCACGTCGTACCTGGGCGACCGCACCGTCGTCTCCCGGGTGTCGGGGGAGCGGTTCGAGGTGCCGGAGCGCTGCCGGGTGGTCGACGCCCGCTACCTGGCCCCTGACATCCCGGCCGAGCTACCGCCGCGGTTCGCTGTCGGCGATGGCGCCCGCGTGGTGCCGGTCAACGACGTGGTGCACCTGGAGGAGGCGCCGAGCCAGTACGTCGTCGTGGGCTCCGGCAAGACCGCCACCGATGCCTGCGTCTGGCTGCTGGGGCGGGGCGTGGACCCTGGCGCGATCTGCTGGGTGCGGCCCCGGGAGCCGTGGATGCTCAACCGTGCGCTGATCCAGCCGGACCCCGTCGTCTACCTCGGCATGGTCGCCTCGATGATGGAGGCCGCCGCGGTTGCTGCGTCCCTGGACGAGCTGTTCCTCCGCCTCGAGGACGCCGGGATCATGCTGCGCATCGACCGCGCGGTCGCGCCCACGATGGCCAAGGCACCGACGCTCGGCACCTGGGAGCTCGACCTGCTGCGGAGCATCGAGGACGTCGTCCGCCTCGGCCACATCAACGCGGCCGGGCGTGGCCGCCTCGAGCTGTCCGGCGGCTCGGTCTCGATCGCCGACGACGCACTGATCGTGAACTGCGCCGCCGACGGCCTGAAGAACCTGCCGCTGGTCCCGATCTGGCAGCCCTCCGCGATCACGCTCCAACCGGTCCGCGCCGGCTTCCCCTGCTTCGGCGCGGCCCTGACCGGGTACGTCGAGGCGACCCGCTCCGACGACTCGGTGAAGAACGCGCTGTGCCGCCCCGCGTCGTTCGGCAACTCCCTCACGGACTGGGCCCGGATGAACGTCCTGGGCCTCCAGAACTCCGCCGCGTTCAACTCCGAACCCGACATCAAGGCCTGGACGCACCGCGTCCCTCTCAACCCCGCCCGGGTCCCGCCCGACCACGCCGGGTCGACCCAGCTGGACGACGTCCGCGAGCGGATGGAAGTGCACTCGGGACCGGGCCTGGCCGGGCTCGCCGGGCTGGCCGGGCTGGCCGACATGGGTGTGTGAGGCACGCGATCCATAGCCTGATGAGGCTATTCCGGCCCCCGTGGCTGCGATGGAAAGTGGTGCCGAGCCGCAACAAGGCGGCCCTGACACCACACGAACCGCCCTATGGACTCGGACGAGGGGAATCCTCCGGCGGGGAGGGACATCGACATGGCTGGAGAGCGCGTCCTCGACGCCCTGGGCAAGCTGCCCACCGACCTCGGCGTGATCAACGCCCGGGTCGCCGAGATCAAGCCGACCCCGAGCGAGGTCGGCCCCGTCTACCGCGAGATCTACAAGACGTCGAAGCCGGGGGCGCGACGGCTGGCGACGGCGTACGCCACCACGCTGCCCACCATCGACCAGCACCGTCAGGTGTTCCAGTCGGTGGCGCTCTCCCGGGACGCCGAGGAGCGACGCACCCTGATCAAGGGCTACCGCGACGCGCACCAGGACCAGTGGATCGTGCACGCGATCGGCCAGCTGCCGGCTGCGCACGGACGCGCCCTGATGAAGGACTACGTCCTCAGCCCAGCGGGCCGCAAGGACAACGCCGCGCTTGAGGAGGTCTGGACCTACGTCGCCAGCCTGGGCGCCGAGATCCGCTTGGGTGGCCAGTCGGCGCCCGACGGCGAGCCGGACCACGACGACGCGGTCGTCGAGTTCATCGAGGACGTCGTCGACGAGGTCAAGGAGGCGATCGAGAACGTCGTCGACGCCGTCGTCAACGCGGTCGAGAGCCTGGTCGACGCGATCGGGGCGGTGATCAGCTGGACCGTCGACAAGCTCACCAACCTCGCGCAGGCGCTGCTCAACGCCGGCAAGACCATCTTCGACATCCTCCAGGCCGCGGTGTCCTACGGCTACGACTTCGTGCGCAACATGATCGCCGCGATCCGCAACGTCGGGAAGGCGATGTTCCAGATCCTCGAGCAGGCCGTGCAGTTCGTCGGCCAGGCGCTGCGCGACATGCTGCGGGCCATCGACAACCTCGGCCAGCAGCTGGGGGAGCTGCTGTCGTGGCTGGCGACCCAGGTCGCCGACACGGTGCGGAGGGTCGTCGAGGCGCTGCTCGCGATCGGCAAGTCCATCGGGAACCTGCTGCAGCAGGCAGCCCAGGCCGCGCTGGGCGTGCTCCAGTCGGTCGTCGGTGCGCTGCTCGCGCTCGGCCGCCAGATCGGCGACCTGCTGGTCTCCGCGGCGAACTACACGCTGAACCTGATGCGCGACACCGTGAAGGCGCTGATCGCGCTGGGTAAGGCCGTCGTCGACATCGTCCAGGCGACGATCAACGCCGCGGCGCACCTGCTCACCGAGGTGGTCCGGGCCATCTCCGACATCGCCAGCGGCTTCGTCGACCTGTGCAACCTGATCGCGACGGCCGCCGCCGCGCTCGCCAAGGCGGTCGCCAAGGCGCTGCTCGAGATCGGCAGGACGCTCGGCCAGCTCGTCTACGAGCTCGCCCAGGCCGGCCTGAACGCGGTCAAGCGGATCGTCGAGGCGGCCATCGAGCTCGGGTACGCCGTGGTGCGGATCATCAAGGAGGTCTCCAAGCTGATCACCAGCGCGATCCGGGACGTCATCAAGGCCCTGATCGCCGCCGGCAAGGCGCTGGTGGAGATCGTCCAGGCGGTGGCCGCGTTCACGTACAAGACCGCGCGCCGTTTCGTCGACGCGGCGCTGCAGGCGGGCATCAAGCTCGGGCAGCTCCTCGAGGAGGCGGCCAAGGGCACCTACTACCTGCTGCGCCGGATGATCACCGGCATCATCGACGCCGGTCGCAAAGTCGGCGAGATCCTGGACTGGGTGCTGACCCAGGCCGCGACCGCCGTCGACGCGCTGCTGCGTGAGGCGGTGCTGGCGATCCGATTCGTCCGGAAGGCGCTGGACGAGGCGCTGGACTGGGCGCTGAAGCAGGGTTCCGCGCTGCTCGAGGCGATCGTCAAGATCGCCGAGGACATCGGCAGCAGGCTGCGCGACGTCATCGACTGGGCCAAGGCCGCGGGTGCGAAGGCGCTCGAGGCACTCGGCGAGGTGTGGGCACGGCTGAAGAACTCGGTCAGCTACATCCTCACCTGGGTCGCCAAGGACCTGATCCCCGGCGTCGTGAGCGTCGTGAAGGGCCTGCTGAAGGCGGGGCTCGCCGTCGTCGAGGTCATCGCCTGGGCGGTCGGCAAGGTGCTGAGCGCCGTCGTCGCGGTGCTGCAGGCGGCGCTTGCCTTCGGGGTCTCCATGGTCGAGCTCCTGGTCGCCATCGCCCAGCAGCCGCAGAACGCCGGCGCGCTGTTCGTGCAGGGGATGCGCGACCTCGGCAAGACCGTCAAGGACATCCTCGAGCCGGCGTTCACGCTCAGCGACGCGGACAAGAGGTACCTCGTGCAGGCGCTCAAGGACGCCGGTACCGGCCTCCAGGAGTGCCTCGACGGGCTGATCGAGATCGTCGGTGGAGCGATCTTCACCGTGGTCGCCGTGCTGCTCGAGATCTTCGGCGTGTTCCGTCACCTGACCCCCGCCGAGCGGGCGCGGGCCAAGTCGGTCTACAACGACACCGTGCCGCTGGACGACGTCCAGCTGTTCATCGGGTCGTTCGTCTCATGGCTCGCCGCGAACAACACCGGAGGCGACACCGGCGTCACGACGATGCGGATCATCCACTTCCCGGACTCCTACAGCGACACCAACCCGGCCCAGGAGTCGTGGCTGATCCACGAGCTGATGCACGTGTGGCAGGGCGAGCACACCGGCCCGGTCTACATGGCCCACGCCTTGATCGGGCAGGCCACCGACGGCTACGACTACGGCGGGGCCGCCGGGCTGGACGCGCACGTGGCCGAAGGTCTGGACGCGTTCAACCCCGAGCAGCAGGCGCAGCTCGTCCAGGACTTCTACGGCGTCCGCAAGGCGAGCGGGTCCACGGTGCACTTCGATCCCTACATCGCCGAGGTGCAGGCCGCCTGATGCACACAGATGACCACGGCTGCTGGGTGCTGGTCGCCCCGCGGTCCCGGCTGCCGCAGCTCGACCCGTTGGTCGAGCTGCGGTCGGCCGACCGTCCGGTGCGAGTGATCGCTCGGGACGACCCGCCGGCCGCCGACGAGTGGGCCAGGCTGGTACCGGGGGGTGCCAGCGGAGTGCTGCTCGTCGGCGACCGGCGGCGGTCGCCCGGTCGGGTGACCGGCCTGCCGTTCGTCCGGGGCTCGGGCGGGAGCTGGGTGCCGGCGGGCTGGCTCCCGGCCGCGCGCGACCTGGCGGCGTACGTCGGCGCCGTTGCTGCGGTGGCCGGCCGCACGGACCGGTCGCCGGTCGCGGTGCTGGGGCAGCGCAGCCCCCGCTACCAGAAGCTGTCCGAGCGGCTGGTCCACCACCTGGGCGACCTGCCGAGCGTCCGATGGGGCGCGGAGCGGGTCACCCGCGAGGACCTGGTTGGCGCGCT
>JAWWPK010000514.1:0-8224 GCA_033854925.1 Nocardioidaceae bacterium
GCGTCGTCAGGGAGCGCGAGGTCCGCACCCGACTCGGGGCCGAGCTCGACCCGCTGCTGGTCGAGCTGCTTGCCGTCCGCCGAGTACGACGTCACGGTCGCGGCGCCCACCGCGTCGGCGCCGGCGAGCAGGAGGTGCTTCGGCCCGGCGGGCAGCACGACCGCGGAGGATCCGTCGAGCTCGGGTGCCGTGCTGAGCAGCGAGAGATCGCCGCCGACCACCTGGCGCATCGTGGCGGTCACCGGGCCGCTGGCCTCCACGAGCAGCCCGGTGGCGCCGGCCCTGGTTGCCTGCGCGAGCACGTCGTCGAGCGAGACCGCCTCGGTCGTGTCCGGAGCCACCCGCACCTCGTCGACGCCGGACGGAGCGAAGACCGAGGTCGGAGTGACCACCTTGACCGTGGCCCGCACCTCGTCGGCGCCGGGGTTGGCGAGCACCAGGGTTCGCTCCCCCTTCCCCGTGGCCAGACCGAGCAGCAGGTTGTCCGTGGCGGGCTCGGCCTGGGCGGGCAGCCAGTCCTGGCCGCTGGCGCCGGCCCCGAGGTCGTCGTAGGTGTCGACGACGTGCACGGACAGCCGGCCCCGGCTGGTGTGCACCTCGAGGGAGCGGTCGTTGCGGTGCGGCGTGACCTGGCCGAGGTCGAGGCGAACGCTGTCGTTGCCGGGCACCGAGACTCCGTGCAGGGCAGGGACCTCCAGGATCCCGCTGGGCGAGCGGACCGTGATGTCGGCGATGGCCGGGCCGGCGTTCGGGTTGACCAGCTCGACCACGGAGTCGTGCGTGGCGCCGGCGCCGACCGCGGTGAACCACTGGTCGGCCACCGGTGGTGCGCAGTCGACCGCGGCGAGGGGCACCGACTGCGAGCGCCCGGCGACCAGGCCGGGGGCGAGGTCGTCGGAGCCGGTGATCACCGTCGGGCCGAGGGGCGGTGCGGCCGAGACGCGGCGGGTGCGCAACGCCAACGGTGCGGCGGACGGGCCGAGTCCGACCTGGACGTCGCCTTTCACCTTCGTGTCCGGGTCCGCGCCGATGATGCTCACGCCGAGCAGGTCCGAACCCGTGCCGGGCAGGGCGTCCGGGCAGACGACCGACGCGGAAGTGAGTGCCGTCTCGACGGGGGTCTTCCCGCGCGGCTCGTCGCGGTCGGGGTGCAGGAGCAGCAGCGCCAGCCCGCACGCCACTGGCAGCAGGATCGCCAGGAACACGTCGGCCCCGAACCGGCGCCTCATGGCCGCCCGCCTTCCCGGCCACGGTCGGTCGACGGCGCACACAGGACGAGGACGACCAGGATCGCCAGCCCCTGCAGGAGCAGGAGCCCGACCCGCAACCACGAGCGCGACCCGTCGAGGTCGCTCGCCGAGAGCGGCCGGTCGACCTGCCAGGCGCGGGTGCTCCGGTCCTCGGCGCTGGCCTGCTCCAGCCCGGCGGTCGCGTCGAGCGCAGCCGCCACCTCGCCGTCGGCCGGAGCCGGCAGCACGACGTACTCGATGCCGCGCGAGGCCAGTGCGGCCACCGAGTCGGGCGTCGGCCGGGCGGCCAGTCCCTGCACCAGGGTCGTGAAGTCGCGGTCCTCGGCGGTCAGGTCGAGCACCTCGTCCTCGCCGGTGGTGACACCGTCGTCACGGCGCACGGTGTAGGTCAGCCCGTCCGCCACTGAGCCGCGGACCACGAGGATCCCGTGCTCCGGGCCGAGCTCCGAGCTCTGGACCATGTACGCCGGGATGCCGGCGTCCCGGTCGCGGGTCAGGTGGTCCCCGCCGTCGGCCACGAACCAGGCCAGCCCGCCCAGCGGCGCTCCGACCGCGACCACGCCAAGCAGCACCGCGACCACCCGGAGCGCACCGCGAGGCCGCTCGATGCCGAGCGCGCCGAGGACGACCGCAGTGACCAGCGCGGCCTGCGTGACGACCAGGAGGAGGCCGAGACCGGGCGGCGTGGACAGCGCGGCCAGGTGGAGCGTGATCGACCCGAGCCCGACAGCGACGAGGACCGCGAGCAGCGCGACCACCCAGCAGATGAGCACCGGGATCCGGGTGCGGCGGGGCACCAGCGCGAGTGCGGCGAGCACCGGCAGCACGACCCCGAGCCACCACGGTGCGCCCAGGTCGTGGAACCGACCGAGCCCCAGGTCGACACCGTCGGGGGTCGGGACCGGCAGGAGCCCGCCGTCGAGCAGCAGGCCCTCACCCGCACCGTGCAGCAGGGCCGGAAGCCACCACGGCGCGAGCAGCACCGGCACGACGAGCAGCGCCACCACAAGTGGGCCCCAGGTGGACCGGTCCCGGCCGATGCCGGGCAGCAGCGTGAACGCGAGCAGCAGCACGACCACGCCGACAAGGGCCGCGACCAGCCAGGCCAGCGGGGTGCCGCAGCTGACCAGCGCGAGCAGGAGCCCGGTGCGCCAGGCCGCGCGCCAGCGCCGGTCGGACTCCGGGTCCGCGAAGCCGAGCGCGGCATGCGCGAGCCAGGGCAGCAGAGCGGCCGACAGCACCTGCGCCAGGCTGCCCCGGCCCCACGCGCCGGAGAGGACCGGCACCAGCGCGTACGTCGTGGCACCCCAGAGGATCAGCCAGCGGTTCGCACCGGCGGGCGTCGCGAGTCGGCCGGCCACGCGCAGGAACCGCCACGCGCCCCAGAGCGAGAACGGGACCGCCAGGACCAGCACCGCCGACACCGCAGCAGCCGGGCTGCCGGCGAGAACGGTGGCCAGCAGCGCCATCGGCAGCACGTACGGCGGCGCGGGCACGGCGGTGCCGAGCCCGAGCTCGTGCCAGGAGGACAGGTGCAGCGACCACCAGTCGTGCCAGTGGCCCGGCGCGGGTGAGAGCCCCGGACCGGAGACGTGCCCGAGCGCGGAGCGGGCGCCGACGAGCATGGCGAGCACGGTCACGGCGAGGAGCACGGCGACCGGGTTGGTGAGGAAGCGGGCGACCAGCCCGGTGTCCTCCACCACCTCCTCGTCCTCGAGCCGCTCTCGTTCGGTCGTCCGCCGCGCCGCGAACGACGACGGGTCGCGCTCGGCCACCGATGCGCGGCGCCGTTCGGCCACGTCCGAGGCGGACTGGGTGAGCGCGGTCGCGAGGTCGCTGACGGCGTCGAGAGCGTGTCGGTACGGGAGCCAGCGCGGCGCGAGCAGCCCCTGGGCGGTCGCGGGTTCGGCGGTGGCCGTGGCGCGACGAACCCGCCGGGCCGCCATCAGCTCACCCGGGTGGGCCACGACCGAGACGTACGCCGCGAGGTCGTCGAGGGCCTGACCCGGCGAGCGGATCGCCAGGTAGCCGAGCATCCGGACGACGGTGCCGAACGCCAGCCGGACCGCCTGCAGCGGCCAGGCCCGGGACCGGGAGTTCGCGAGCAGGGTGAACAGTGCGGCGCGTCGTTCCTGGTAGTGGGTGTGGCGGCCGGTCAGCGGCGTACGCCGAAGCCCGCGGTGTGCCGCCTCCGCGTGGAAGACCACCGCCTGCGGCACCGCGACGGTCTTGTGGCCGGCGGCGGCCGCGCGCCAGCCGAAGTCGAGGTCGTTGCCGAAGATCGGCAGCTCGTCGTCGAGCCCGCCGAGCTGGTCCAGGACGCGTCGGCGCACCAGCATGCCGGCGGTGTTGACCGCGAGTACGTGTCGAGGCTCGGAGTACTGGCCCTGGTCGTACTCGCCGCGCTCCAGCCCGGTCTCGCGCCTGCCGGTCCCGGAGATCGTGACGCCGAGCTCGAGGAGCCGCTTCAGCGAGGGCCACTCGCGCAGCATCGGCCCGAGGACGTCGGCGGCGGGGTCGTCGGCCGCGCCGGCCAGCAGGGCCAGCAGCGCCTCGGGGTGCGGGCTGGCGTCGTCGTGCAGCACCCAGATCCATTCGGCATCGGCGCCGAGCTGGTCGAGGTGCGCGAGCCCGGCCCGCAGAGCGGCGGGGAAACCGGTCGAGGACGGTTGCGAGACCACGAAGTCCTGGCCGAAGGCGTCGGCGAGCAGCGCGGCGCTGGCGTCCTTGCTTCCGGTGTCGACCGCCACGCGGTGCGCGATCGGGACCAGCTGCGCGGCCAGCCCGTCGAGCACCGTCGGCAGCCAGCGCTCCCCGTCGTGGCTCACGAGCACCACCGCGACGTCCTCGCGGCCGCGCGTGCTCAGCGGCGCGTGACGAGGATCAGCAGCGGACACGATCGTTCAGGGTAGAGGGGCGACCGCAACGGCCCGAAATGAGAGGAGCCCGGGCCAGGGGCCCGGGCACTCTCGATTGCCGCTGCTAGCTGCTAGACGGCGCGCTTCTTCAGCTTGCGGCGCTCTCGCTCGGAGAGACCACCCCAGATGCCGAACCGCTCGTCATTCATCAGTGCAGACTCCAGACACTCGGTCCGGACGTCGCACGTGAGGCAGACCTTCTTGGCCTCCCTGGTGGATCCGCCCTTCTCGGGGAAGAACGCCTCGGGGTCCGTCTGAGCGCACAGTGCACGCTCCTGCCACCCCGCGTCGTCGGCTTCGTCCCCGTCCAGGAGAAACAGTTCTCTCATGTGACTGCCCTTCGACCCTTGAATCCGTGGTGCGGATTCGACTCTCATTCCAGAGAACCGGCCGACCGACCTCGTACCCCGCCCCGAGAGAATTTGGTGGAGTTGTGTTGAGCTCGACCCTGCTCGACCAGCGTGTCGTCTGGATTCCGGTTCGAAAACGTGAACGACACTGGTGTGATTACATGCCTGTCGTACCCCGGAAGTCAAGCCCCGATCTGGTATGGGGATAGCTGAGACGAGGCACCCGAGGGTCTGGTAGAGGGCCCCATGCGACAGGCTGGGGCCATGGTCAGCCCCGCCGGAGACCGCGTCGGCGAGCGACGCAGCCTCACCGTCCTGTCCGGCGGGATGGGTGGCGCAAGGTTCCTGCAGGGGCTGCTGCACGGCATCGCAACGGGCCGGCTGCCGGGGGTGGCCGCCGACGCCGTGGTGACGGTCATCGCCAACACCGCCGACGACCTGTGGGTGCACGGGCTCAAGGTCTGCCCCGACCTCGACACCGTGATGTACACCCTCGGCGACGGGATCGACCCCGAGCGCGGCTGGGGCCGACGCGACGAGACCTGGAGCGTGAAGACCGAGCTCGCGGCGTACGGCGTGGAGCCCACCTGGTTCGGCCTCGGCGACCGCGACGTCGCCACGCATCTGGTCCGCACCCAGATGCTCGACGCCGGGTACCCGCTGTCCCAGGTGACCGATGCGCTGTGCCAGCGCTGGCTCTCCCCTGTCTTCGGGGACAGGGTGAAGCTGCTCCCCATGTCCGACGACCGGGTGGAGACCCACGTCGCCATCGACGATGACGACTCTCCGAGCGGCCGGCGGGTGGTGCACTTCCAGGAGTACTGGGTCAGGCTGCGCGCCGAGGTCCCGGCTCACGCGGTGGTGGTGGTCGGGCTGGACGAGGCCACCCCCGGTCCTGGGGTCATCGACGCGATCACCGACGCCGACCTGGTGCTGCTCCCGCCGTCCAACCCGGTGGTCTCCGTGGGCACCATCCTCGGCGTCCCACGGGTCCGAGAGGCGCTGGTCGCCACGCAGGCGCCCGTCGTCGGCATCTCGCCGATCATCGGCGGCAGCCACGTCCGGGGCATGGCGAACCAGCTCCTCGAGTCGGTCGGCGTCGAGGTGAGCGCCGGCGGCGTGGGCCGGCACTACGGCGCCCGGGCGCAGGGCGGCGTCCTCGACGGCTGGCTGGTCGACGAGGCGGATGCCGACGAGCTGCCCGGGCTGCACGAGGCCGGGCTGGCTGCGGCCGCCGTACCCCTCTACATGACCGACCACGACGCCACGGCCGCGATGGCGGCCGCGGCGATCGCCCTGGTGTCATGATTCTGACCGTCGTCGCGCCGGACGGCGTCCCGGAGGTCCGCCGCGGCGACGACCTGGCCGTTCTGGTCATCGCGGCGCTGTCCCCCGTCGACGGCGACGTGGTGCTGGTGACCAGCAAGGTGGTGAGCAAGGCCGAGGGCCGTTCCGTGCCGGGAGCCGACCGCGACGCCGCGATCGAGGCCGAGCTGGCCGAGCCCGGCGCCCGCGTCGTGGCGCGACGCGGACCGACCACGATCGCGCGCACCCGGCTGGGGCTCACCCTGGCCGCGGCCGGGGTCGACGCGTCCAACGTCGAGCGGGGCAGCGTGCTGCTGCTGCCGCTCGACCCGGACGGGAGTGCCCGGGCCATGCGCCGCGCTGTCGCCGAACGGACCGGCGCCAACGTCGGTGTGGTCGTGACGGACACCGCGGGCCGGGCCTGGCGGACCGGCCAGACCGACATCGCGATCGGTGCCGCAGGGATCACGGTGCTCGACGAGCACGCCGGCCGCACCGACGGCTACGGCAACGAGCTCGCGGTCACGGCCCCGGCGCTCGCCGACGAGCTGGCGGGCGCGGCCGAGCTGGCCCAGGGCAAGCTGACCGGTCGGCCGTTCGCGCTGGTCCGTGGGCGCGGCGACCTGGTGCTACCCCCGGGCGAGGACGGGCCGGGGGCGGCTGCACTGATCCGGGTCGAGGGCGAGGACCTGTTCGGGTACGGCTCCCGCGAGGCAGTGGTCCGCGCCCTCGCCGGCCAGCCGGCCGACCTCGTGCCGTTCGGCGCACCCGCGAGCGCCGAGGAGATGGCGGCCGCGGTGACGCGGGTGCTCGGCGCGGAAGCAGAGCCGGTCGACCGCGGCCTGTCGGTCGCCACGGACCCGCGGCTGGCGCCGCTGGCGTTCGCGCACGGCTGGCAGGTCGAAGCAGGCTCCGAAGAAGGTCCTGAGAAAGCAGTGATCCGACCGGTCACTCCGTAGACTCCTCCGTCGGGCTCTCGCGAGCCCTCCCCCTTGTCCAGCACAGCCTCCTGTGCAGCCCACCACCCGAGGTGCTCCGAAGCCGTGGCCAAGAAGTCGACCAAGTCGGACCGTCAGGCAGTCATCGACGAGATCCGCAAGAAGCAGAAGGGCGCCGAGCGCCGTCGGGGCTTCGCCATCGTGGGCGTCTGCTCGCTGGTCGCGCTCCTCATCGTCGTCGCCGCGGCGTACCGCCCGGTGAAGAACTGGTGGGACCTGCGCAAGTTCAACGACATCAACCTGGCCTCGATCGGCGCCCCGGCGTCCGCGTGCGACAAGGTGACCACCAAGAAGGCCGACGGCAACCAGCAGCACGTTCCGACCGGGTCGCAGGTCACCTACACGACCGCACCGCCGGCGTTCGGCTCGCACTGGAACGAGCAGGGCACCGCGCCCGCGCCGTTCAACCGGAAGTTCTACACCGACAAGGACCGCCCCGAGCTCGAGGCGCTGGTGCACAACCTCGAGCACGGCTACACGATCCTCTGGTACGACGACTCGATCGCGGGCAACGCAGACGAGCTCAACGTCATCAACGGCATCGCGGACAAGTTCCGCTCCGACAGCAACAACCTCCGGTTCAAGTTCATCGCTGCGCCGTGGACCTCTGCCGACGAGAAGGAGAGCGGCAAGTTCCCCGACGGGATGCACGTGGCGTTCTCGCACTGGTCGGCCGGCGGCTCCGGTGAGACCGACACCTCCAAGCAGGTGGGCGTGTTCCAGTACTGCAGCCAGCCGAGCGGTGCTGCGCTGAAGACTTTCATGCTCGACTACCCCTACACCGACTCGCCCGAGCCGGATGCGATGTGACCGCACCCGACCGCATCGCGATCGTCAGCGGCTACTTCAACCCGATCCACATCGGTCACCTGCGGATGGTCAAGGCCGCAAGCAAGCTGGCCCCGCACCTGGTCGTGATCGTCAACAACGACCGGCAGCAGCTGCTCAAGAAGGGCCGCATCCTCATGACGGAGGACGACCGGCAGGCGATCGTCGCCGAGCTGCGCTGTGTCGACGAGGCCATCGTTGCCATCGACGACGACTCCACCGTGGTCGCTTCATTGCGGAAGCTGCGCGACCGCTACCCCGACGCCGAGCTGCTGTTCTGCAACGGCGGTGACCGGTCGGACGCCGGCGACCCCGTGCCGAGCGCCGAGACGCACCTGACCGAGGAGATCGGGCTGCAGATGGTCTACGGCGTGGGTGGCGAGGACAAGTCGGACTCGAGCAGCCGGATCAACGAGGAGCTCAGCCGGTCGGACGTCCCCGCGAGCTCGTGACCTTCGGCGACCTGCTGCGCGACGAGCTGCGCCGTGATTCCGGACGCCCGCTGCTGACCTGGTACGACGAGGGCAGCGGCGAGCGCGTCGAGCTGTCGGTGGCGACGTACGCCAACTGGGTGG
>JAWWPK010000515.1:0-4459 GCA_033854925.1 Nocardioidaceae bacterium
GATACCCGACCTGGAGGCGGCCAAGGAGCCCGTCGTGCTGGTCGACAGCGAGGTCCCCGACTATGTGATGTGGGAGCTCGGCTACCCCGACAACCAGCTGAGCCACCTGCTGCGCGGCTACCGCGAACGGACTGAGTTCGTGGTCGTCGCCACCGACCACCTCAACGTCGTCGGGCCGGACGGTCACGTGGCGCCCGCCCAGGTCCCGTCGACCCGGCGCGCCCTGCCCGGCCCGCGGCGCGGCTGCGGCTACGCGGTGAGCGACAAGGACGTCACCATGCCGCTCGACGGGCCCCTGGCGTTCGGCGGCTGGTGGGTCCGGATCGGCTACCTGAGCTCGGGCACCAGCCCGGTCGTGGTGACCGCCGGCCCGACGGCGTACAGCACCGTCGTGCAGCCGGGCGTGCACGCGCTGTTCTTCCTCGCCGGCGACGAGTTCGACGCGGTGTCGATCTCCAACCTGGCCGATGGCGTCCGCCTGTGCACGGATGACGTGGCGGTCGGCAAGCCGATCCCCGTAGATTCCCCGGAGACGCCATGACCTTCCGTGACCGCACCTTCCCAGCCCTGAACGCCGTCCGCGCCGCGGGGGCGCTCATGGTGGTGCTCACTCACGCGGCCTTCAACACCGGCCGGATCAACGACGGCTGGGTCGGCGCCATGCTGGCCCGCTTCGACTTCGGCGTGACGCTGTTCTTCGTCCTGTCCGGCTTCCTGCTGAGCCGCCCGTGGTTCGTGGCCGCCGCCCTCGGGGAGCGCGAGCCCTCGGCCCGGCACTACCTCTGGAAACGCGCGTTGCGCATCCTCCCCCTCTACTGGGTGGTCGTCGTCGCGGCGTTCCTCGTGGACCCGCAGAACAAGGACGCCACGTGGCAGGACTGGGTCAGTCAGCTGACCCTCACCCAGCTCTACCGCCACGACCTGCTCGCCAGCTCGCTGACGCAGATGTGGAGCCTGTGCACCGAGGTCGCGTTCTACCTCGTGCTGCCGCTGATCTGTGTCGCGCTGATCGGCCGCCGGGCCACGACGCTGCGGCTGAACCGGGTGCTGGCCGGCGCCGGCCTGATCGCGCTGGCCGGCGTGGTCTGGCAGGCCGTCGTGGCGCAGATCCCCGGCTATCAGGCGCACTACGCGCAGTGGCTGCCCGGGTACCTGCCGTGGTTCATGATCGGCCTCGCGTTCGCGGCGATCTCGGCCGACCTCGCCGTGCACCCGCGTCCGCACGTGCTCGAGCAGCTGGGCAGCGACCTCACCGGGTGCTGGATCCTGGCTGTCGCCGTCTTCGCGCTCGCCTGCTCGCCGCTGGCCGGTCCGCGGCTGCTGCTCACCCCGGACGGCTGGCAGGCCGGCGCCAAGGTGGTGCTGTACGGCGTGGCGGGTGCCTTCTTCGTGCTGCCCCTGGTGTTCGGTCCCGAGCGCGAGGGGTGGGCCCGCAAGCAGCTGACCGGCCCGGTGCCGTTCTGGCTCGGCGACATCTCCTACGGGATCTTCGCGATCCACATGGTCGTGCTGAACCTGGTCTTCCGCGCGCTCGACCTCAACGTGTTCACCGGTCGGTTCCTGACCGTCGCGCTGCTCACCCTCGGCGCGGCCCTGGTGCTCGCAACCCTGTCGTTCTACCTGTTCGAGAAGCCGATCCTGCGCCTGAAGAACCTTCGATTCTTCGCGCGCATGGAGCCGGTCCGGGCGGTGGCAACCCCGTCCGAGATCGCCCCTTGAGCCACGTCCTCGAACAACCGGCCGTCGATCCGGCTCCCAACGATGCCGCCCGACGCGCGAACGGGGTCGTCCTCCTCGGTGTGCTGCTCGTGGCCGCGGCGACCGCCGTCCGCGCATTGCTACTTGACCGGACCTGGTTCTACCTCGATGACTTCGCACTGATCACGCAGGCCAACGAGCATCCGCTGTCGCCCATGCGCCTGACCGAGCCGTACTTCGGGCACCTGATGCCGGCCGGCCGGCTGCTGGCGGACCTCGTCGTAGCGTCGGGGCGTTTCGAGTACGCCACGGCAATGATCGAGCTCGTCACGCTCTTCGCCACAGCCGGACTGGCCGTGCTGCATCTGCTGGTAACGCTGTTCGGGTCCCGCCGCGCGATCCTGGCGCCGCTCGCCTACTTTCTGGCCAGTCCCCTCCTGATCCCCGCGACGTCGTGGTGGGCCGCAGGGATCAACCATCTGCCGGCCCTCACGGCAACCGCGATGGCGCTGGCGGCGTTTGTCCGGCACCTCCGAGATAACTGCCGACGCGACCTCGTGGCGACCGTCGGCTGGCTACTGGCCGGCCTGTGCTTCACCGAGTTGACCATGTTCGCCTACCTGTCGCTTGCCTTCCTCGCGCTCGGCTACTTCGCGACTGGCACCCTTGGGCAACGCACGCGGCAGGTGTGGGACAAGCACCGGCCGGGCGTGGTGGCGCTCGGCCTTACGGCGCTGGGCTACCTGGCCGTCTACTTCCAGCGTGCCTGGGAGACGCTTCCCACGTCTGCCAAGATCGACTGGAGCGCATTCTTCACGAATGCCGGGCTGGTAAGTCTGCCGACCGCCGCCGTCGGGGGCCCAGGCGGATGGCACGTCGCGTGGGCCGCCCAGCTCGAGGCGCATCCATCCGGGCTGACGCGCCTCGTGGCGTACGCAGTGGTGGCCACGGTGGTCACGATTTCCATGCGCACCCGCGACTGTGCGAAGCGGGCCTGGCTGCTCCCGCTTGGCCAAGGGGCTGTCTGCGTCGTCCTTGTCGCGAAGACCCGCGTCCTGTTCGGGCCCGGCATCGCGCTGGATCTGCGCTTCTACACTCCGCTGGCGCTCGGCATCACGCTCGCTCTGGGACTCGCCTTCCTGCCCGTCGTCGGTGCCACTGAGACCGCCGAGCGGCGCAGCTCCCACTGGCTGATCGACCGGCCAGCGCCGCAGGTCGTGGCAGTCGCGGCGTTCACCGTCTTCGCGTGGTCTAGTGCCTCGGCGTTCCCGTTGCTGCACCTCGGGGAACGGGCACCGCGGCCGTGGTTCGACGGCGTAGACCGGAGCATCACCGAGCACCCGGGGCCGATCGAGCTCCAGGACTTGGCGGCTCCGGCCCGCGTGATAGCTCCGCCCGAGGGGCTCTACAGCCACCTGCTCGCGCCGTACGGCAATCGGCTCATCTTCCCGGTCGTCGTCCAAGACGACTGGTACGTCGTCGACAACACCGGACGTCTGGTGCACCCCGACCTCGACGTCGCCCGCCGCGCGCAGGCCCCCGCCCCGGCAAACTGCGGCTTCCCGGTCGGCTCAGATCGCACGGTGCCGCTCGACGGGCCGGTCTTCGGTTACGGCTGGCGAGTCCGGATCACCTACACGTCCGGTAGGGAAACCGGCGCCACGATCTCCGTGGGCAACGTGGACACCGACATTTCGCTATCGGCCGGCGAGCACGTGCTGGAACTGCCGGGCGACGCGGAGTACGAGTCAGTACGGTTCAGCGGCGTCGACCCGGCAGCAGGGCTCTGCCTGTCCGAGATCTTGGTGGGGACGACACAGCTACCTGAGTGACTACGCGTCGGCGCGGGAGTCGCGGACGTCGAAGCCGGGGCCAGCCGAGCATCGTCGCGAGCGCGGCCACCACGCAGCCGATCACGACCAGGCTCCAGGCCTGACGCCACTCGTTGGCCCAGCTCGCCTGGGTGATCCGGTCCCAGCTCAGCCCGGCGCCGACCATCAGCATGGCCGCGGCCGCGAGCGTGCCCCAGCCCTCGAACCGGCGTACGGCGACACCGGCGACGAGCGCGGCGGCGACCGCGGCCAGGCCGTACCAGCCGACGAGCAGCCCGCCCGCGGTGAGCACCACCACGACGTCGACCAGGCCGACCCGGCCCGGCACCAGCGCTGGCAGCGCCGGTTTCTCGCGAGCCGGCCGGCGTGGCCGCAGCACCGCCCCGAGCAGGCAGAGCAGCACCCCGGCCGCACCCGCACCCAGCGCGATCCGGAACGTGCCCTCCGGGCGGTAGTCGAAGGTGACCTCGGCGGCGGTGCCGCCCGGGACGATCCAGCCCTGCTTCCAGCCGTCGGCACGCTGCGCCTTCAGCTCCTGGCGGCCCATCGTGGCCACCCAGCCGTCGTTCTCGTTCTGCGGGAGGACGAGCAGCGAAGGACCCGACCGCGCCGGCAGGTCGACGCTCACCGGCCGCCCGCCGGAGTCGCGGCGTACGTCGATCGGGGTCGCGACCGAGGGCTGCGCCGAGACTCGCACCAGGGAGAGCGTGTCCACACGGAACAGCGACGTCGGCCTGGCGAGCACCTCGGTGGCCGAGCTGCCGAGGGCGATCTCGTCGCTGCCGCAGATCTCGAGCGGCACACTCCGGCCGCGGATCAGCGCCAGTGTGCTGGCCCGGAACGACGTCTGCACGACCCGCCCCCCGATCTGCAGGTCCGGCCCGCTGCCGCACGGGAACGCCCGCAGGTGGGCCGGGTGCGGCTTGAGC
>JAWWPK010000516.1:0-11107 GCA_033854925.1 Nocardioidaceae bacterium
CCGCTGCTCGGCGTCCGCTGTCCCGGCATCGATGACGGCGACGTGGCCGATCGGCACGCTCGCGGAGTCCACGGGCACCTCCGACGCGCCGGCCGTGGTCGCTCCCGTCGTGGTGACGACCGCCCCGACCGTCGTGGTGCAGTTGCTGACTCCGTACGCCAGGTAGGACCTGCCGTCGATGACGACATAGGTCTGGGCCAGGACGGCGTACCCGGACGGGTCCGGCTGCATGTTGCCGAAGGACCAGTTGATCGTGCCGTCGTCCTGCGCGTCGATCCAGGAGATGCTCGGGCTGAACACGTTGCCGGCGTTGAGGCTGGCCGCGGGGTCAGTGGGGCAGCCGCCGGTCCAGCCGAAGATGCGGCTCTTGGTGCCGGGCGGCCAGCCCTGCAGAAGCGCGGTGGCGACCCCATTGGTGGTGGCGCCGACCCTGGCGACCGACTGCAGCACCGGCGGTGGCGGGGTGATGCCGGACTCCATCGAGGCCGTCCCGTAGCGGCCGTCGGGAGCCGTGGCCCGGGCCGTGACCACGAAGTTCGCGAGCGCCGAGTAGGTGTGGGTGGCCACCGAGCCGAGCCCGCCGGCCGAGGTGGTGCCGTCACCCCAGTCCCAGGTCAGGGCCAGCGACTGCCCGATCGGGTCCTCGGCGACCGCGACCGCCTTGGTCGTGTGACCCGTGCTCGCCACGGCCATCTTGACCACCGGGGGCGAGATGTCCCCGACCTTGGGGACATACATCGCCGACTGGCTCTCCGTGAGGGTGCAGCCGAAGACGAAGTTGGGGCTGTCCGCCGGGCAGACCTCCTGGTCGACGAGCGCGTTGTTGAGGTTGCTGGCCCAGTACCAGCCACCGTCCATCGAGATGTCGTTGGTCTGATAGCTGCAGGACCATGTCCCTGCACAGCTGCCGACCTGGGTGAAGACGATTTCCTCGGAGCCGGCGGTGGAGAACCCGGGGATCGGGATCATCGAGATGTTCGGGCCGGCCCAGCCGGGCGGACGCGACACCTTGCCCGGCGTCGCTGCCGACTGGGTGATGGTGAACGTGACGAAGCCGGTGGGCTGGGAGAGGCCGGGCGAGGTGCTGTCCCGGTTCATCGTCGGCATGTCGATGCCGATCGGCGTAGTGGAGCCGTTGACGACCGGGTGGGGCTGCTGGACGCAGGCCCCGGAGTGCGGTTGGGAGCACAGCGGCGGTGGCGTCTGCTGGGAGAACTCGGCGTCGGCGGAGGCGGGACCGGTTGTGGCGACCAGGCCGCCGCCGGCGACAAGGACGACGGCGGCGCTGAGCAGGGACCGGATCGAGGTGGTCGGCACGGTGCAGTGATACGCCGGAGGCGTCCGACGAACGTCCGACGAATGTCCGACGAACGTCCGACCCTCAGACCCGCTGGCCGATGACGTCAGCCGCCAGCCGGTCGAGGACAGCGACCACCTCGTCGCGGTTCTTGGCGGAGGTGATCCACAAGTGTGCGCAGATCAGCCGGCGTGCGTGAGCCGCTCCGACCTCGCGAGGGGCAGCTTGACCGTGAACGTGGAGCCCTGCAGGTGGCCCGACTCGACCTCGATGCTGCCGCCGTGGCCGGAGACGATCGCGGAGACGATCGAGAGGCCGAGGCCGGTGCCCTGGATCTGGCGGGCCTGGGCGGTCGACGAGCGGAAGAACCGCTGGAACAGGTCGCCCTGCTCGTCGGTGGGGATGCCGATGCCGGTGTCGCGGACGGTGATGACGGCCTGGTCGTCGACGACCTCGACGCCGAAGCCGATGGTGCCGTCGTCCTCGGTGAACTTCACGGCGTTCGAGAGCAGGTTGATCATGACCCGCTCGAGCTGGGCGCGGTCGCCGAGCACGGGTACGGCGATGCCCGGCCGGTCGACCGTGAAGGTGAGGTGCCGGCTCTTGAGGAGCGGCCGGATGGCCTCCTCGATCGGCCCGATGGTGGCGGCGAGGTCGACCGGGTCGTGGCGCCAGTGGACGGTGTCGGAGTCGAGGCCGGAGAGCATCAGCAGGTCGTTGATCATGGAGATCAGCCGCTGGCCGTTCCGGTTGATCGTCTCCAGCAGCGGCAGCTGCTGGGCCAGCGGCTCGACGATCGAGCCGTCGGACATCATCTCGGTGTAGCCGACGATGCTCGTGACCGGTGTCCGGAGCTCGTGGGAGACCGTGGACACGAACTCGTTCTTGGCCTTGTCGAGGGAGCGGAGCCGCTCGACCGCGGTCCGCTCCTTGTCGAGCGCGGCGATCAGCATCTCCTGGCTGTGCCGCTGCTCGGTGACGTCGCGGGCCACGCACAGGTAGCCGCTCTGGGCCGCGAACGCGTCCTGGGCGACCGACAACGTCATCGAGACCAGCTGCTCGCCCCCGGACTTGGTGCGCCAGGTCCAGTCCCGCGCCCGGGTCTCGCCATCCCGGCCGAGGCCACGGACCAGGATGTCGAAGGCCTCGTCGAGGGTGTCCGCGCCGGTGCGCTCCAGCAGCTCGGAGGCCTTGAGCAGGCGGTGGAACGGCTCGCCGACCAGCTCGTCGCGCTCGTAGCCGAGGAGGTGCTGGATACCGGAGTTGGCCACCGAGACCCGGCCCGCGGTGTCGATGCCGACGATCGCGGTCGTCAGCGACGCTTCCATCAGGTGGTTCACCAGCCCGGCGGTGGTGCGCTCGGCGGTGACGTCGATGCCGGTCATCACGGCGTACATCGGGTCCCCGTGCTCGTCCCGCACGATGTTGGTGTTCCAGACGATGCGCAGCTTCTCACCGGACTTGGTGATCGAGTCCGACTCCCGCACGATCGGTACGCCGGTCCGGTTCGGCCACATGATCAGCGCCTCGATGTCGTCGGCGTCGGACGGCGTGATGCCGGTGTCCCAGACCTTGCTGCCGAGCAGCTCGTCTTCGCGGTAGCCGGTGATCACCGACGTGGCCTGGTTGACCCGGACCACGATGCCTTCGAGGTTCGTCACCATGATGATGCAGTTGGTGGTGTCCAGGGTCGCGTTGGTGAGCGTCTGAGCGGCCTCGAGGCCGTGGCGGGCGTCGTACTCTGCGGTGACGTCGAGCAGCTGCGCGGCGAAGAAGGGCTCGTCGCCGTTCTCGCCGAGCGAGGAGATCTGCAGGGTCACCTGCCCGGAGCGGGCGAAGGTGAGGGGCCCTTCGACGCGCCAGCCGTCGACGGACCCGCCGATCAGCTGCGGGAGCGCCTCGCGGTAGTCCGGCCCGACGTCCATCACGTCGCTGACCCGGAGCCCCAGCAGTGCGTCCTCGCGGCCGCCGAGGATGCCGAGTGCGGTCTCGTTGAGGTCGACGATGATCAGGTCGCGTCCGGTCTCGTCAGGCTCGAGGAACGCCATGCCGACCAGCGACTCGGTGAAGTTCCGGCGGAACAGCTTGCCGTCGGCAGTGATCCGGTCCAGCAGCATCGTGTTGCGCTGCACGGCGATGCCGAGCGGCAGCACCAGCAGCGCGGCGCAGGCCAGGTAGCCCTGCGTCAGCGCACCGCCGGTCAGGGAGCTGACCCGATCGCTCTGCACGGCGTCGCCGAACGGACCGATGCCGCCGACCGTCTGGGCGGTCACGAAGATGCCGATCAGCATCAGCTCGGCGCAGGCAACCCGCAGGTCGAAGCGCAGTGCTCCCCAGGCGAGGAACAGCACCGGCGCGAAGGTCAGCATGGAGCTGGCACCGGGCACGAAGGTGAGCACGCTCGCCGCGGAGAGCAGCAGGATCTGCAGGTAGAGCTCGAGCCTGCGACCCGTCCAGTGGTTCTCGGTGACAACGGCGAGCGGGAAGAGCAGCAGCACCGCTGCGACGTGCGCGGCGAACGACGTCGCGAGCGACAGCTCAATCGGCTCGAGGGTCACGAGCCGGGAGGCGCTGGCGCCGCTGACCACGATCGTGCCGCCGCTGACCACGGCCGCGCCGAGGAGGCGGACGAAGTCCTCCTGGTCGACCAGGCGCGGTCGGGTCCGGCCGCCGTGGGTGACCAGGAGCGCGGCGACGACCAGGGCGATCGCCTCGGCCAGGCCGTGCGCGACGGACAGCCCCAGGCCGCGGTCGGCGAGCTGGTCACCGGCCAACGTCGCAACCGCCAGCGACGGCGCCAGCAGCAGCCACCGGCGGATCGGGCTGAACGCGAGCAGGATCAACCCCAGCCCCGCCGCCGGCCAGAACGTCGCGACCGCCCGGCCGTCGGGCGCGAGGCGCACCGCGACGGCACCGGCTGCGACGACTCCTGCGAGCAGGGCGATGGAGGGCGCCCAGCCGAGGGGTCGATCGGCTTGGGGTGTCACCCCACCAGTCTCGGGTACCCCGCCTGTCCCGCGCTTGATTTCGACTCGTCTCGCAGATTCCACGGAACGCGCCGTCCTTGTGGCCCTGACGCGTCCCCGCTCTAGGCTGGCAGCATGTTGGTCTCCGAGCGCATCGGGCAGTTCTTCGTGGACGCCGGGTCGGGGCGCGACCGGCTGGAGTACACCGAGTACGGCGCCGGCGATCGCTGGGTGGTCCTCCTGCACGGACAGCTGATGCCGCGCAGGATGCACCAGCCGCTGGCCCGGGCGCTGGCGGCCGAGGGGCTGCACGTGGTGACCCTCGACCTGCTCGGTCACGGCCGTTCGGACCGCCCCGCCGACCCGCTCGTCTACTCCATGACGGCCTTCGCCGAGCAGGTCGTGGCGCTGCTCGACCATCTCGGGGCCGCCGAGGCGATCATCGGTGGTACGTCGCTCGGCGCAAATGTGTCGCTCGAGGTCGCCGACCTGGCGCCCGAGCGGGTGCGGGGGCTGCTGGTCGAGATGCCGGTCCTGGACAACGCCCTGGAGGCCGGGATCCTGGCGTTCGCACCGTTGATGTTCGCGGCCCGGTTCCTGCCGTTCACCGTGGACGGGCTGCGGGCGATCACCCGCCCGATCCCGAGAGGGATCGTGCCGTTCTGGGTGGGCATCGCCCTCGACACCCTCGACCAGCGCTCCGAGTCGGTCGCGGCGGTGGTGCACGGGCTGTTCTTCGGCCGGATCGCCCCACCGGCCAGGCGTCGTCGCCAGATCACCGCGCCCGCCATGGTGGTCGGTCACCCGGCCGACCCGATCCACCCGGCCGCAGACGCCGCGATGCTGGCCGACGAGCTGCCCAACGCCCGGTTCGTCCGTGCCCGGAGCATCCTCGAGTGGCGGCTCTGGCCGGAGCGGCTCAACCACGAGGCCGCCGAGTTCGCGCTGGAGGTCTGGGAGCAGGTCCCCGCGGCGACACGCTCGCGCGGGCGTCGTACGCCTCGCTAGAGGGGCACACTGGGGGAGTGCCTCTCTACCGTGACGAGGCGATCGTGCTGCGCACCCACAAGCTGGGTGAGGCAGATCGCATCATCACCCTGCTGACCCGCGAGACGGGGCGGGTGCGCGCGGTCGCCAAGGGAGTGCGGCGGACCACGTCGAAGTTCGGCTCCCGGCTGGAGCCGTTCACCCACGTCGACGTCCAGCTCGCCGAGGGGCGCAACCTCGACACGATCACCCAGGCCGAGACCCAGGACGCGTTCGCGGCGCCGCTGGGCGCCGACTACGAGCGCTACACCGCCGGCACCGTGATGCTCGAGACGGCCGAGCGGCTGGTCACCGAGGAGAAGCAGCCCGCCACCCAGCAGTTCCTGCTGCTCGTGGGCGGGTTGCGGGCCATGGTCGGCGGCGAACGCCGGCCGAGCCAGGTGCTCGACTCCTACCTGCTCCGCTCGCTGGCCGTGGCCGGCTACGCCCCGTCGTTCGAGCACTGCGCCCGCTGCGGCCTCGAACCGCCTGATCTTGGCCAGCACCGCTGGTTCAACCCGTCGTACGGCGGCATGCTCTGCACCACCTGCCGGGTCCCCGGCTCGGTCAGCCCGGCACCGGAGACGATCCTCGTGCTCGGCGCGCTGCTGGCCGGCGAGTGGACGGTCGTCGAGGCCACCGACCCGCGGCACCTGCGGGAGGCCAGCGGCCTGGTCGCGGCGTTCCTGGCCTGGCACCTGGAGCGCGGGCTGCGCTCGCTGGCCTACGTCGAACGCTGATCTGGAACGCTGACCCTGTGCGTCGTACCGTCCGTCCGCCGACCCCGCACCCGTCGGGAGCCCGGCCGCCCGACCTGCCGCGGGACCTGCTGCCACGGCACGTCGCGATCGTCATGGACGGCAACGGCCGCTGGGCCAAGCAGCAGGGGCTGCCCCGCACCAAGGGCCACGAGGCGGGCGAGTCCTCGCTGTTCGACGTCGTCGAGGGCGCGATCGAGATCGGCGTGAAGGCCATCTCGGCCTACGCCTTCTCGACCGAGAACTGGACGCGTTCACCCGAGGAGGTCCGCTTCCTCATGGGGTTCAACCGCGACGTGATCCGGCGGCGCCGCGACGAGATGCACGAGCTCGGGGTCAAGGTGCGCTGGGCGGGCCGGGCCCCGCGGCTGTGGCGGTCGGTGATCAAGGAGCTCCAGGTCGCCGAGGAGCTCACCCGCGACAACGACGTGCTGACGCTGACCATGTGCGTCAACTACGGCGGCCGTGCGGAGCTCGCCGACACGATGCGCTCGATCGGGCGCGAGGTGGCGGCGGGCCGGCTGAACCCGGACAAGATCGACGAGCGCACGGTCGCCAAGCACCTCTACGTGCCCGAGCAGGCCAACGCCGACCTGGTCTGGCGGACGTCGGGAGAGCAGCGGCTCTCGAACTTCATGCTGTGGCAGGCGGCCTACAGCGAGCTCGTCTTCACCGACGTGCTCTGGCCGGACGTCGACCGACGGGACCTGTGGGCCGCGATCGAGGTCTACGCCGCGCGGAGCCGCCGCTACGGGAAAGCCTGATTCACCCTCGCATCCGAGGCTGCTCTGCCACTGTTTCTCATTGTGAGGGCTCGCCTGCGGGAGGAGTTCCAGCGCTTGTGGCTGGAGCCGCGAGACCCGCGCCTGCTCCAGCTCGGCTTCAGCCTGCTCTTCCTGCTCGACATGGTGCTGAGGGTCGTCGGCGATGTCGAGCTGCGCACCGGGCCGTTGATCGGCCTGGTGCTCGTCCCGGTGGTCTGGGTGGTCACCCTCCTGGTGCCGTGGACACGGACGCCCGAGTGGTGCCAGCTGGCGCTGCTCGTCCTCGACGTGGGGCTCGTCGGGCTGAGCCGACTGGACCCGCTCGGCGGCTCGGCGCTGCTCGTCGTCGTCCCGGCTCTGTGGCTGGGCTTCGCCCACGGGATCCGTGGCGTGGTCATCGCCGGCGTCTCCACCGTGCTGCTGGTGATGGTGCCCGGCCTGTTCTACATCGGCGCGACCGGGATCAACCTGTCCCGCTCGGTGACCACCACCGTGATCGCGGTGATCGCCGCGCTCGTGATCGCCAATGTCATCCAGCGGGTGCGTGGCAGCCAGGAGCTGATCGAGCTGCAGCGCCGGGTCGGTGAGGCGATCCTCGACACCGTCGACGTCGGACTGGTGCTGCTCGACGGCAACGGCCGCTACCTGACCATCAACCGCCGTCACCACGACTTCATGCTGCTCGCCTTCCCGGCCGGCCACAGCGGCCAGGCCGGCCAGCTCGGCGACGTCTTCCACGAGGACGGCGAGACGTTCGTCCAGCACGAGGACATGCCGACGTACCGCGCCACCCAGGGCGAGGAGTTCGACGACCAGCTGATCTGGGTCGGCTCGGACCCACTCACCAGGCGTGCGCTGTCGGTCTCGTCGCGCGTCGTCCGCGAGGAGAGCGGCAAGTTCGCCGGCGCCGCGCTCGCCTACAAGGACGTCACCGACTTCATGCGCGCGCTCGAGGTGAAGGAGGAGTTCGTCGCCTCGGTCTCCCACGAGCTGCGCACGCCGCTGACCTCGATCCACGGGTTCAACAGCCTCGTCCTAGAGCGCGACGACCTGCCTGAGGAGGTCCGGCACCAGCTCGGCGTCGTCCAGCGCAACGTCGGCCGGCTCGACAGGCTGGTCTCCGACCTGCTCCAGACGGCCCAGGTCGAGCGCGGCCTCGTGCACCTCGAGCGCGAGCGCACCGACATCGCGGCGCTGGTCCGGCAGTCCCTCGAGGCCGCCCGCCCCGCCGTCGAGGCGGCCGGGCTGACCCTGGAGAGCCGGGTGCCCACGCAGCTGATCGTGATGGTCGACCCCCAGCGCTTCGCGCAGGTCGTCGACAACCTGCTCTCGAACGCCGTCAAGTACACGCCGTCCGGCGGCCGGATCGAGGTGGACCTCTCGGTCACCCACGACCGCATGGAGCTGGTCGTCCTCGACACCGGGATCGGCATCAGCGTGCGCGACCGCAACCACGTCTTCAGCCGGTTCTTCCGGACCCGGCACGCCGCCCAGCGGTCGATCCAGGGCATCGGGCTGGGGTTGAGCATCAGCAAGGCGATCGTGGACAGCCATGGCGGCCGGATCGAGGTGGAGAGCGAGGAGGGCCTCGGCTCGACGTTCCGCGTCCGGCTGCCGCTCGACGTCCCGATGGACCAGGACCTCCCGGCACACGAGCCCGTCGCCGTGTTCTGAGGGCATCGGTTGACAGTGACTTACCGTTAGTTATAACTTACGGTAAGTCATGACGAACGCACGCGCCATTCTCACCGTCCTGGGGGACCCGACCCGGCAGGCGATCCTCGACCTGCTCCTGGAAGGGCCGCAGCCGGTCGGCGAGCTCGCCGCCCTGCTGCCGGTCAGCCGGCCGGCGGTCTCCCAGCACCTCAAGGTGCTCAAGGAGGTCGGGCTGGTCGTGGACCGGCAGGAGGGGACCCGACGGGTCTACCGCGTCGACCCGGCCGGACTGGCGCCGGTTCGCGCCTATCTCGAGCGGTTCTGGACCAAGAACATCGTGGCGTTCGCCCAGTACGCCGAAGAGCAAGCCGGCCCGCACAGCAACAAGGAGCAGCAACGATGACCGAGACCATCCAGCCCGTGCGCGTGAGCGTGTCCGTGGGCGTCGACCAGAAGCGCGCCTTCGAGGTCTTCGCCAACGAGATGACGTCGTGGTGGCCAGCCGGCCACCACATCGGCGAGGCGCCGATCCAGGACATCGTCATCGAGCCGTTCGTGGGTGGCCGCTGGTACACCAAGCACACCGACGGCTCGGAGACCGAGACCGGGTTCGTCACGGCGTACGACCCGCCGCACGGCTTCGCCGTCACCTGGCAGATCGGTGCCGACTGGGCGTATCACGACGACCTGGTGACGAACGTCGAGGTCCGGTTCACCCCGACCGACGACGGCCGGACCCTGGTCGAGCTCGTGCACCGCGACCTCGAGGCCTACGGTGCCGACGCCGCGAAGATGTACGAGACCTTCGAGGGACCGGACGCCTGGGGCGGCATGCTCGCCCACTACGCCGAGGTCGCAGAAGGTTCCTAGCTGCAGTCGGGGCAGCTGCCGAAGATCTCCAGGGTGTGGCTCACGTCGGAGAAGCCGTGCTCGGCAGCGATCGCGCGGGTCCAGCGCTCGACGGTCGGCCCCTCGACCTCCACGGTCCGGCCGCAGCCGCGGCAGACCAGGTGGTGGTGGTGGGAGTCGGAGCAGCGCCGGTAGATCGCCTCGCCGTCCTCGGTGCGCAGCAGGTCCACCTCGCCGGCGTCGGCGAGCCGCTGCAGCGTCCGGTAGACGGTCGCCAGGCCGACCGGGTCACCGCGCCGGCCGAGCAGGTCGTGGATCTCCTGGGCCGAGCGGAAGTCGTCGAAGGAGTCCAGCGCCTCGACGACGGCCAGCCGCTGCTTGGTCGGCCGCATCGCCTGGCCGCCGTCGGTAGTGCCGTCAGTGCTCGTCATAGTGCGCTCCGTGCTCGGCGTGCCGGTGGCCGTCGTGGACGTAGTCGACGTGGTCGCCGTGGCGTACCGCGACGTGCCCACAGTCGGGGCCGTGCTGGTGCTGGGAGTGCTCCGTCGGCTCGTGGTCGGGCGGAGGAAGGGCGGGGAACGGCTGACGCAGCCGCGCCCGGCGGCGTACCCAGGCGCCCACCGGCCAGGTGACCGCGAAGCCGGCCAGAGAGAGCAGCACGATCGTCGGCCCCGGAGCGACGGTGGCGTGGAAGGAGAGGTACGCCGACAGCACGAGGCCGCCGAGCGAGGCGGCCGCGCCGAGGACCATGGCCGCGAGCAGGGTGGTGCGGAAGGACCGGGTCAGCTGTTGCGACGTGGCGACCGGCACGACCATCAGGGCGGAGACGAGGAGCAGCCCGACGGTGCGCATCGCCACCGAGACGCTCACCGCGGCGAGCACCGCGACCAGCACGTTGTAGAAGCCGACACGGAGCCCCGTGACCCGGGCGAACTCCTGGTCCTGGGCGACTGCGAACAGCTGCGGTGACAGTCCGACCCCGATCACCAGGACGGCCGTGGCCAAAGACATCGTCACGATCACATCGGCGATCGAGATCGTCGTGATGGACCCGAACAGGTACTCCTGCAGCCGGGCCGAGCTCTCGCCGCCCAGTCCGCTGAGCAGGACGCCGCCGGCCAGTCCGCCGTAGAACAGGAGTGCCAGTGCGACGTCGCCGTTGGTGTGCCCGCGGGCGCGGATCGTTTCGATGAGGATCGCGCCCAGCACGGAGACGACGACGGCCGTCCACGTCGGTGAGGTCCCGGTGAGGAGGCCGAGTGCGACGCCCGTGACCGCGACGTGCCCGATCCCGTCGCCCATCAGCGAGAGGCGGCGCTGGACGAGGTAGGTGCCCACCGCGGGAGCGGCGAAGCCGGTGAACGCGGCGGCGATCAGCGCCCGCTGCATGAAGGGGTACTGGAACAGCTCCCAGAAGGTCATCGGCCACCCTCCAGCGGCGAGCGCACGACGGGCACGTGGTCGTGCTCGTGGTGGGACGCGTGGTGGTGGGTGTGTGCCTCGCCGTAGACCGGGCCGTGGACCGCGTGGTCGGCCAGCGGTGCACCGTCGTACGCCATGCGGCCGTCGCGCATCACCACGGCGCGGTCGACCAGGGACGCCAGGGGACCGAGCTCGTGGGCGACCAGGACGATCGTGGCGCCGCGCTCCTTGAGCCGGCTCAGCGAGGTGGCGAGCGAGATCTGGTTCGCGAGGTCGACACCGGCGGTCGGCTCGTCGAGGAAGAACAGCTCCGGCTCGCCGGCCAGGGCGCGTGCGATCAGGACCCGCTGCTGCTGGCCGCCGGACAGC
>JAWWPK010000517.1:0-23752 GCA_033854925.1 Nocardioidaceae bacterium
ACGCCCAGAGCCGTGACCTCGACCTCTTGAGCAATGCCGGCATCGGCGACCAGATCGACTCGGCCAGCGCGATCCGGCGCCGGGTCCGGCTCAACGTCTTTGCCGCCAAGGGCCACCCCCGCGGGGCGACGGCGCACTTCGTGCTCGAGTTCGCGACCAAGGGTGACGTGGCGGAGAGCATGTCGGTGCGCGGTGACCTCTACCTGTTCAAGGAGAAGGGCGTGTGGAAGGTGTTCGGCTACGACGTCGACCAGGCGGAGCCGCTGTGAGGCGCCCCGTGAGGCGGCCCGTGTGGCGGCTCGCCCGCCTGATCACGCTCGGCGTCGTCGTGGCGGTCTGCGCGACGCTGGCGCCGTCGTCGACGGTCAAGCCGACCCAGTTCGCGCTGGTCAAGCTGAAGCAGGCCGAGTCTGTCGACACCACCCCCGACGTGACCTGGATCCTCGCGGTCGGCTCCGACGCGCGGCCCGGCGAGGAGTTCACCCACACCCGCGGCGACGCCCTCCACCTGATCGGCATCAACTCGAAGACGGGCGCAGCGGCGGACATCGGCATCCCCCGCGACTCGTACGTCGACATCCCCGGCGTCGGCCACAACAAGATCAACGCCGCGCTCTACTACGGCGGCCCGCAGCTTCTCGGCGATGCGGTCGGCAACCTGATCGGGATCCAGCCCGACTACGTCTTCGTCACCCGGTTCACCTTCTTCCAGGATGCGATCAGGTCGATCGGCGGGATCGATGTCGACAACCCGATCTCCTTCTCCGACTCCTCGCTCAAGCCCAAGGGCTTCCCCGCGGGCCACCTGCACCTCGGCCCCTGGGATGCCCTGGCGTTCTCCCGGATCCGGCACATCCTGCTCCGCGGCGACTTCGACCGCTCGGCCAACCAGCAGCGTGTCATCGCCGGCATCCAGGCCAAGATCCGCGACAACGCCGACAAGCCCGGCTGGATCGAGGAGCACGTCCTCACGGCGATGTCGCAGATGGACACCAACGCCTCGCCCGCAGACATCTACCGGCTCGCCCGGGCCGTCGCCGCGGTCAAGCCGTCGAAGATCACCCAGTGCGTGCTGCTCGGCGGCATCGGCGACATCGGCGGTGCCAGCGTCGTGCTGCCCTACACCGACCAGGCTCAGGAGATGGGCAACGAGGCCCGCGACGATGCCACCCTGGAGAACTGCCCGGGCGGCGTGAGCGGCGCTGGCTGAATACCCCGGCGAGCTTCGGCCCCAGTCCGCGACGGCGCTCGCTTCGCTCGCCGGCGCCTGGCTCGCTGCGCTCGCTTCGGCGCAGTCGTCACGGCCATGGGGCCGATCGCCGGGCGCGCGCTGCGCGCGACAGACCGGGTCGCTGCGCTCCCGTCCAGTGGCTGGCGACCTGGGTGAGGCAACGCCCCCAACTGAAGTCCGTCATGGGTTAGTGGTGGGAGCGAAGCGACCCGGTCTTTCGCGGGCGAAGCCCGCGCCCCGGCGATCGGCCTGGTGGCCCCGACGACAGCCCCGGTGCGAGCGTCAGCGAGCGACCGGGGCTGATGCGGGCGAAGCCCGCGTCGTCGGGGACATCCAGGCCGAAGCTCGCCGGGGTGGACAGAGAGGCAGGATGTAGCCCGTGATGTGCTTCGCCGACCGCGGCTTCGTCTTCCTGTCGATGCCCAAGGCCGGCTCGACGGTGCTGCAGAAGCACTTCGCGCGGCACGCGATGATCCTGTTCCGGCAGCCGCCCGGGATGAAGCACATGAGCGCGGTGACCTTCGAGGCGGTGCTCGCGCCGTGGCTCGAGCGGTACGGCCACGCGCGGGACTCCTACGAGACCATGTGCCTGGTGCGGCACCCGCTGGACCGGGCGGTGTCGTGGTGGAAGTATCGCGCCCGGCCGGAGGCGCAGGGTCAGCCGACCTGGACCGGTGACCTGTCCTTCGCGGAGTTCGCGGACCGGCTGGTCGGCGGTCAGGTGCCTCTCGGGACGTCCTCCAACTTCGTCACCGATGCCGAGGGCGCCGTGATCGTGGACCGGATGTACCGCTACGAGCACCTTGACGCCGCGACCGCGTGGATGTCCGAGCGGCTCGGCATCGCCGCGCCGGAGCTCGAGCCGACCAACGTCTCGCCGGCCCGCGAGGGCGTCATGGACGCCGCCACCCGCGCCCGGCTCGAGGAGCACTTCGCCCGGGATCTCGCCATCTACGAGAGCGCGACCTAGCTCGGATCTCTCATGGCCCGGACCGCCGCGCCGAAGCGGGCCGCGGGGGGCTCCCGACCTACGATGGCGGCCATGAATCCGGGCTTCCGACAGGACATCCAGGGGCTCCGTGCCCTGGCCGTCCTGCTCGTGATCCTGGACCACGCGAAGATCGGACCGTTCCACGGCGGCTTCATCGGGGTGGACGTCTTCTTCGTGATCTCCGGCTTCCTCATCACCGGGCTGCTGGTCTCCGAGGCCGAGCGCACCGGCCGCGCGTCGCTGCTCGGCTTCTATGCCCGGCGGGCCCGCCGGATCCTGCCCGCCGCGACCCTGGTCATCGTCGCGACGGTCGCGGCCAGCACCTACTTCCTCAGCGCGGTCGAGGCGAGCGGCGCGATCAAGGACGCGCTCTGGGCGACGTTCTTCGCGGCCAACTTCAAGTTCGCCCGCGACGGCACCGACTACTTCCAGAACGACACCCCGCCCTCGCCGTTCCAGCACTACTGGTCGCTGGCGGTGGAGGAGCAGTTCTACGTCATCTGGCCGCTCCTCGTGCTGCTGCTCTGCCTGTACGCCGCGTGGCGGGTCCGGCGCAGCGCCGGCGCACGCAGCCTCGGCCCGCGGGTGCGCGACCTGGGCGTCTCGCCGCTGGTGGTGATCATCGGCATCTCGTTCGCCTACTCGGTGTCCTACAGCACCACTGACCCGGTCTCGGCGTACTTCTCGCCGTTCACCCGCGCGTGGGAGCTGGGCATCGGTGCGCTCGTCGCCTGTCTGAGCACCCGGCTGATCCTCCTCAAACCGGCGGTGCAGGCGCTGCTGTCGTGGGGCGGCCTGGCCGCGGTGGCGGTCGCGGCGCTCGCGTTCGACACCACCACCGTCTTCCCCGGGTACGCCGCCGCGCTCCCGGTCGTAGGAGCCGCCGCGTTGCTGGGAGGCGGCCTGCGCGCCGCCTCGTGGGGGCCGCAACGCCTGCTGTCGCTGCCACCGATGCGTGCGGTGGGTGACTGGTCCTACTCGCTGTACCTCTGGCACTGGCCTGCCCTGATCATCGTCAGTGAGGCGTGGCGGCCGGCAGTGGGCTGGCGGGGTGCGCTGGTGATCGCCGCCGTGGTGCCCCTCTCGGCCGCGAGCTACTACTTCGTCGAGAACCCCGTCCGGACCGCGCAGGTGTTCCGGGTCCGCCGGCTGCGCGGCGCCCTGCTCTACCCGGCGGTCGTCATCCTGACCCTGCCGATGCTGGCCGCGGCCAACACGGTCGTCGACGACGAGCTCAACGGCGGCGGCCCACCGATCACCACCTCGGAGTTCGGGCAGGGCTCCGGCAAGACGAAGCCGGCGTTCAGCAAGGACCCCGTCGTCGCCCTGGTGCAGGCTTCGGTGAAGGCCGCGCAGAACGGCTACGAGATCCCGGCCGGCCTCAAGCCGTCGCTGCTCGACCTCAGCACGGACATCCCCGACCTGGGCAAGTGCCAGTACTTCGAGATCAACAACAACCGGCCCCTGTGCCCGCGCGGTGACACCGAGGGCGACCGGACGCTGGTGCTGATCGGCGACTCGCACGCGAGGCAGTGGGTGCCCCCGCTCGACGCGCTGGCCAAGCGCTACGGCTACACGGCGTACTTCCTGATCCGCGAGGGCTGCCCGTCCTCCGACGTGACCCCGTGGATGGTGCACGGCGGGCCGAGCACCGACTGCGAGGCGTTCCAGGAGTGGGCCCGCCAGCAGGTCGAGGAGCTGCAGCCGGACGTCGTCCTGCTCGGGTCGGAGGCCAACCGGCGCGGTTTCACCTCCGACGACGGCGAGCTCGTCGACGACGAGGCGACGATGGCGACGCTGTACCGCGACGGCATGGAGCGGGAGATCGACGACCTGTCGCCGAACGCCGGCCGGGTCATCGTGGTCGGTGACCCGCCGGCGGTGATGGAGCACCCGGGCCGCTGCCTCTCCGAGCGTGACGCGACGCTCAAGAGCTGCCTGTCCGCGGAGGACAAGGTCTCGCTGACCTTCATCGACTCCCTGCGCCAGGCGGCTCAGAGCAGGGGGGTCGAGTTCGTCGAGACCGCGGCGTGGTTCTGCGCCGACGGACTGTGCCCGAGCGTGGTCGGCGACTACATCGCGCACCGCGACCGCACCCACATCAGCCAGACCTACGCCGGCTACCTCACCGACGAGCTCGAGGGGCAGATCCACCTCGACCCGGCATACACCCCGAGCGGTGCTGCCTCCGCCTCCGCCGCCTCGGCGACGTCCGGGACACCGTGAGCGAGTCTGGCCCCGCCCCGACGCTGTCGCACCGGGACGACGTCCAAGGGCTGCGCGCGATCGCGGTGCTGACCGTCATCGCGTCGCACGCGTCGGTGCCGTTCCTGCCGGGCGGCTTCGTCGGGGTCGACGTGTTCTTCGTGATCTCGGGGTTCCTCATCTCCCAGCTGCTCTTCCGTGAGGTCGAGAAGTCCGGTCGGGTGTCGATCCCGGGCTTCTACGCGCGCCGGGCGCGACGGATCCTGCCGGCGGCGACGCTGGTGACGATCTCGACCGTCGTGGCCTCGGCGATCTGGCTCAGCGCCATCGACCTCGTCGAGGTGGTCAAGGACTCGCTGTGGGCGGTGTTCTTCGCCGCGAACATCCACTTCGCCGCCGTCGGCACCGACTACTTCGCCCAGGAGGAGCCGCCGTCGCCGCTGCAGCACTACTGGTCCCTCTCGGTGGAGGAGCAGTTCTACCTGGTCTGGCCGGCGCTGCTGCTGGTGCTCGTGCTGCTGGCCCGGCGCCGCTCGGCCGGGCTGCCCCGGCCGCTGGTGTTCGGTGTGCTGCTCGTGATCACCGTCGCGTCGTTCGTCTGGTCGGTCGTCAGCACGTCGTCGGACCCGCTCGCGGCGTACTTCTCGACGCCGGCGCGGGCCTGGGAGCTCGGCCTCGGCGCGCTGACCGCGCTGGTCGCGAACTCGGTCGCAGCGCGCTGGTCTGCGCTGGTGCGCGGGCTGGTCTGCTCGACGGGTCTCGTCCTGATCGCCGTGGCCTGCGTCTTCTACGGCGACGCGACGCCGTTCCCCGGCTCGGCGGCCGCGGTCCCCGTGGTCGGGTCGGCGCTGGTCCTGTTGGCCGGCGCCGGCGGGCAGGCAACCCAGCCGCTGCCGATCCGCGCGCTCGGCGTACTTCCGATGCGCACGGTGGGGGACTGGTCCTACTCGCTGTACCTCTGGCACTGGCCGGTGCTGATCATCGCCCAGCGGAGGGTCGACGCCGACCTCGGCTTCTGGCGCACCGCGGTCTGTGTCGCCGTGGTCTTCGTGCTGTCGGCGCTCACGTTCCGCTACGTCGAGCAGCCGTTCCGGTCGCCGAAGAGGTTCCCCGTACGTCGCGCGCTCACGCTCTACCCCGCCGCGGTCGCGATCGTGGCCGTCGGGGCGGTCGGCGGGCACTACTACAGCGAGTACGCGTCCGGCGCGCTCGGCGACAACCCGGCGATCTCACTGACGAACTTCGGGGTCAAGGACCCGTCGAAGTACAAGCTCGCCAAGGACAAGACCGTCGCGCTGGTGCAGGCCTCGGTGATCGCGGCCCGGCACCACATGGCCATCCCGAGCAAGCTCGAGCCGGACATCCTGACCGTCCGCGACGACGAGCCGGACGTCGGGGCGTGCGACTACGAGCACGACTCGCGCGAGCTGTGCCCGCGTGGCGACCCGAACGCGGACCGGTCGATCGTGGTCTTCGGCAACAGCCACGCCCGGATGTGGATCCCCGCGTTCGACAAGATCGGCGAGGAGCTCGGCTACCGCACCTACTACTTCGTGAAGCCGAACTGTGCGGCCACGCTGGTCTCGGTCGGCGAGCTGGTGCCCGGCTCTCCGCTGTGGCCCGAGTGCGACGACTTCAGGTCCTGGGCGCTCGACCAGATCAGCACCCTCGACCCCGACCTGGTCGTCGTCGCGTCCAGCGGCCCCAACCCGGTGCTCTACGACGCCGACGGCAACAAGATCCCGAAGGACGGCATCGACGACGCCGCGCGCCAGGGGTACGTCGACCTGTTCACCCGGCTCTCGACCACGGCCCAGCACGCGGTGCTGCTCCGCGACGTACCGAAGTCCGAGGACCTGCCCGACGAGTGCCTCACCAAGAAGGGCAACGACCTCGGGGACTGCCTGTTCACCCCGCTGCCCGCGTCGGTGGTCGACGCGAATCTTTCGCAGCAGGCCGCCGACGAGACCGGCACCCCGGTCGTCGACCCCACGCAGTGGCTCTGCTGGGACGGCTCGTGCCCGACGGTGATCGGGGACGTGCTGCCCTACCGCGACCGCGGTCACCTCACCACCGTCTACGCCGCCTCGCTGACCGACGAGCTGATCAAGGCGCTCGGGCTCTCCTGAGCGCGCCGGCGGGTAGTCCCAGACGTTTTGGGTCACGACACGCCGTAGTCCCCGACCAGAACGTCAGGGACTGTCGGTCCATGCTGGGCGCGTGGCCCTCGACCTGCCGTGCCCGTCCTGCGGGACCCAGATGTACGCCGAGCAGGCGCACAACCGCTGTCCCTCGTGCCTCTACATCGAGCCGTGCTGCGACGGCGCTCCCCAGCCGTGCCGACTCCCCACCGCTGCTCCCGACGTGGCCAGGGCCTGACCGCGCGCACCGGGGTCGCGGTCCTCGCCCTGCTCCTGAGTGGCTGCGCGGGCACCGGCCACAAGGGCGGCGCTGAGCCCGCGCCGTCGCCCTTTGCTGCTCCGCCGACCGTCGCCCCCGCGCCGGTCGGGACCGAGGCGGAGGCCCGCGAGCAGCTGCGCCGGCTGCGGGTGGCGCCGCGCCGGCCGCCCGTCGGCTACCTGCGCGACGCGTTCGGCTCGGCGTGGTCCGACACCGACGGCAACGGCTGCAACCAGCGGGACGACGTCCTGCTACGTGACGCGGTGCCGGGCTCCACGACCTACGTCCAGCAGGGCGGCTGCGACCACGACGTCCTGGCCGGCACCTGGGTGGACCCGTACACCGGCCGGCGGCTCACCTTCACCGACCTCAAGGACCTGGCCCAGGCCGAGGCGATCCAGATCGACCACCTGGTCCCGCTCGCGGAGGCCTGGGCGTCCGGCGCGTCCCGGTGGGACGACGATCGCCGCAAGGAGTTCGCCAACGACCTCGACGAGCTTCTCGCCGTGGACGGCCCCACCAACGCCAGCAAGGGCGACGACGACCCGGCCGCGTGGCGGCCGCGCAAGGCGTTCCAGTGCACGTACGCCGTCCGGTGGATCGCCACCAAGTCGCACTGGGACCTTGCGGCGGACCGCAGCGAGCGGCGGGCGCTGAGCCAGCTGCTCGGCTACTGCTGAGCCTGCGGCGTACCAGTGGATGGTCCAGGGCACCGGGTCGAACTGACCACAGCATGACGGCTACCTGACGGCGCCGTGACCATCCCCGTGCCCCGCCGTGACGCCCCGGTGAGCAGGGACCGACGGATCGGCCCACCGTCTGGTGGGAGGCGTGCGCACGGGTCGATGGTCGGCTCGACGTGGCCGGGGGATCCAACCTCCGGCGGACGGCCGAGGAGGCGACGTGCGCATCTCAGCTACTTCGACAGACCGGGTGCTCGCGGTGCTCGTCGCGTGCCTCCTCGCCGTCGCGGTGATCCCGGCCGCGACCCTGACCGGGGCCGGCTCGCCCGCCGCTGCGGCAGCCAGCGCTGCCCCGCCGCCCGCTCCGGGCGGCATCACGCTGTCCGTCGAGAGCGCACGGTCGGTCGCCGATGGCCCTGGCTTCGTGCACGAGGGCGACGCCGTGACGGCGTACAAGTGGATGATCAACGTCGACGACACCGGCGACCCCGGCACGGCTGCGAACTCCGGCACCCAGAACTGCCTGCCGCCGGGCGCCATCGGTGGAAGCAGTGACCCCGACTTCGCAGACACCTGCCAGTGGCCCTCCATCCGCAACACCTCGGGCTGGACCGAGATCGTCGCCCAGGGCAACCAGGACGACCTCGACTCGGGCACGGCGCTCGACGGGCTGCCGGGGGGCAAGTACCTCATATCGGTCACCGCAGATGGCTTCAAGATCGACGGCGCCCACTTCGAGGTCGACGGCGGCACCACGCCCGTCGTTGTCCGGATGAACCCCACGCCGCTGCCCCTGGCCACCATCCGGATCCAGGTCTTCGAGGACCAGGTCCCGGTGGACTCGACCTATGAAGCCGACGCCGAGCGGGGCCTCGCAGGCTTCGGTGCACACCTCACCGACGTCCTGGGCGAGGTCAGCACCGACTACTACGGCAACGCGCTGTGCACGGCGTACCAGCACACGAGCGACGGCACGACGCCGTCCGGCGACCCCGCGGATCCCATCCTGTTCGTGGACGACCGACCCGTCGTCGACGCAGCGCACAACACGGGTCGCTGCACCAGCGACGCCACCGGCGAGATCGTCATCCCCAACCTCGGGTCGGACCGTTACGCGGCCACGGTCACGCCGCCGGCTGCCCAGGCGTCGCAGTGGGTGCAGACGACGACGCTCGAAGGCGCCCTGGACTGGGACATCTGGGTCCAGGAGGGCGAGACCGGTTTCGACAACGAGCTCCTCAAGGGCGGCGAGCCGGTCCCGATGGTCCAGTTCGGCTTCGCGAAGAGGAAGCCGTCCACGGGCTCGTCCGCCACGGGCGCGATCAAGGGTCGCGTCGTCGAGGGGCTGTCGTACATCGGCGGGCCCGGCGGGGCGGCGTACGAGGCCGTGCTCCCGGGCATGAAGAGCGGTGGCCCGATCAAGAACCCCTGGGTGTCGATCTCCGACCTGGATGCGGGCGACGCTGCCCTCTTCGTCGGTCAGGGCAACCCCGACGGCTCGTTCCTGATCCCGCACGTGCCCGACGGCACCTACCAGCTGTCCCTGTGGGACGAGAGCATCGACCACATCCTGTGGAGCTACAACGTCACTGTCAGCAACGGCGCCACCACGGACGTCGGGGAACAGCAGATCGTCGGCTGGTTCACCCACCTGCACGGTCATGTCTTCATCGACAGCAACGAGAACGGCAAGCGCGATCCGGGAGAGACGAGCGTCCCGGCGTTCCCGGTCACCATCCGCGAGCGCGACAACTCGCTCATGGACCAGTACACCAACACGTCCTCCACCGACACCAGCGGCGCCTTCGACATCAAGGAGACCTATCCGCTCAGCAAGTGGCTCATCTTCGAGGCGTTCGACACCCGATACCGCACCACCGGCATCAGCTACCGCGGTGACAACGAGCGCGCCTGGACGACCACGATGGGCGGCCTGGTCGACCTGAACTTCCTGCCCGTCATCGGCCTGGGTGGAGAGATCGACTGGGGCGTGAAGCCTCTCGCCACTGGCACCAACGGCGGCATCGCCGGCACCGTCACCTACGACACGACGCGCAACGAGTACGACCCGTCGGTCGCCGCCACCGAGCCCTACCAGCCGGGCATCCCCGACGTCCCGCTCAACCTCTACATCAGCGTGCCCTGCCCGGTCGGGCTGACCACCGCCCAGCGGGCCAACCAGTGCAGCCGGAACCGGTCGATCGTGCCGCTCCGGGTGCCCGACCCGTCCAACCCGGGCCAGATGATGACGAACCCGGATCCCCAGCGTGGCGCGTTCGTCAAGGCCACCGACGCGAACGGCGACCCCGCCGTCCTCAACAGCTACGTGTCCGAGCAGTGGCAGCCGCCCCACGGCTGCACCGCCTACGACTTCACCGGTCAGCCGCTCACGCAACAGCACGCCCTTCCGCAGTTCGGCGAGCTCGCGAACCGGATGTGTCTCGAGGCGCCGATGATGGGCGTCAACTTCGGCCCGAGCGACAAGACGCCGGGTGAGGCCGGCCAGACCGTCAACGGCAACTACGGCTTCGCCACGTCGACGCTCAACCAGTGGCCCGTCGGCAACGCCAACAACCCTGCGCTCAACCACGACCTGCCCCTGTGGGCGGACCTCGCCGCCAATGCTTACGACGAGCAGCCGCTGCGCGCCAACGACTACATCGTCGAGGTCGAGGTGCCCGACAACCCCGTCGGCGGTGGCGCGATGTACGAGGTCACCCAGGAGGAGGACGTCAACGTCTTCGACGGCGACGCTTACCTGCCCCAAGAGAACATGTCGGCCCTCACCCCTGCCGAGGCCGGCGCCCCGCCGGACCCGGCCACCCCGCAGCCCGAGGCGGGCCAGCCGCCCTCGCAGCAGGGCGGGATCGTCTCTCCCTGTGCGGGACCGCTGCACACCGTCGGCGTGACAGTGGACAACAACCCCAACTTCCTCGCGGGCGGCGGCAGTCCGTTCGAGGGCCAGGACCGCCCCGACTGCGCGGCCAAGCTGATAACGGTGCGTACCGGCCAGACGGCGGCCCCCAACTTCAACCTCTTCACCCCCGTCCCGCTGCCCACGCACTTCTGGGGGCTCACCATCAACGACCTGGGGCTGACCCATGACGCGCGCAGCGTCAACTACGGCGAGGCACAGGGGATCCCCTTCGTCCCGGTCGGCCTCTACGACTACGCCGGTCGGCTCATGGACACCGTGCACACCGACTTCAACGGCATGTACGAAGCGCTCGAGCCGTCGACCAGCACCTACAACTGTCCGCTGCCGGCCGGACCGTGCCCGAACATGTACAAGTTCGTCGGCAACGACCCGGGACAACCCGGGGCGCTCAACCCTGACTACAACCCGAGGTTCCGCACCATCGCGGCGACCTTCCAGGGCTGGCCCGGGCTCTACACGGTCACGGACGAGGCGCCGACCCAGGTCGGCATGATCGGCCTCGCCCCCGACGGGACCAACGCCACGCCCGTCCAGTGCGACCTCGGCTCCGCCTACCCACAGCTGTTCTCCGTCAGCAACCCCGTGGTGGCGCTCAACGGCAGCGCAGCTGCGCGGACAGTGACGATCAAGGGCAGCAACTTCGGCTCCACTGCAGGCACCCTCACCGTCGGTCCCGCCCCCGGTGGCACTGCCAGCAACACGCTGACTGCCAGCTCCTGGTCGGACACCCAGATCACCTTCCAGGTGCCGCTCAACTCCAGCTACAACCCCAACAACAGCCCCGCGTTCCGCACCGGAGCCCGGCCGCTGCGAATCACACGGGCCGGTGCTGGCGGCCGGACGAGCGTCAACGGCATCACGCTCCAGATCGTGTCGGGGGCGGGTGCCAACAGCGCCGACAACCCACGCGTGATCCGCGTCGGGCCAGGGCAGCTGTACGACACCGTCCAGAGGGGGCTGCAGGCCGCCCAGCCGACCAACGCCAACCGCTTCAACGTCGTGGTGGTCTACCCGGGGGCGCAGACCTCGCTCAACCCCCGCGGCGAGTACACCGAGAACGTCATCGTCCACAGCGCGGTGCACTTGATCGGCGTAGGACCTGGCGGCTTCCAGGGGACGACGTTCGTGCCCGGCTCGATCCTCGATGGGCTCGGGTTCAACGCGGACAACGACCAGGGAGCGGCGTGGATCGCGCTCCTGGGCAGCCTCAACTACTCCGGTCAGCTGGATGTGCCCACCGGCGCGGTGGTCACCGTG
The DNA here is from genome assembly GCA_033854925.1 of Nocardioidaceae bacterium. Classification (GTDB taxonomy): domain Bacteria; phylum Actinomycetota; class Actinomycetes; order Propionibacteriales; family Nocardioidaceae; genus Nocardioides. The sequence continues at coordinate 11,706 of JAWWPK010000517.1, forward strand.
CTGGACAACCCCCGCGGCCCGACAGCGGCGAACTGGAACCCGAGCATCAGCGGGTTCACCCTCACCGGCGGAGTCCAGACCGACACCCCGACGAACATCAACACGACGACGGGCGGCACCACCACGCCGTACGGCGCCACCGGAGCGCTGGTCACCCAGGGCGGCGGCGTCTACGTCCACGCCAACGTGCGCAACCTCCAGATCAGCGACAACGTGATCGTGGGCAACAGCGGCTCCTACGGCGGTGGCATCCGCATCGGCACCCCGTACCTCGCGAACAACCGCAACACCGGCGCGGTCATCGCCCGCAACCAGGTCCGGGACAACGGTGGGACCAACCTCGCCGGCGGCATCGGGCTGTTCCGCGGCAGCGACGGTTACCAGGTGGTCGACAACGCCATCTGCGGCAACTACTCCGCGGAGTACGGCGGTGGGATCTCTGCCTACGGCTACATGGGGACCGGTGCCAACGGAGGCGGCACGATCAGCCGCAACAAGATCTGGTTCAACGGGTCCTACGACGAAGGTGGCGGCATCCTCGTGGGCGGCGAGCTGCCGGCCACCCCGACCCAGCTCTCCGAGGGCAGCGGTCCGGTCACGATCGAGCACAACACGATCGAGGCCAACATCGCCAACGACGACGGCGCGGGAATCAGGCTGCTCATGACCAGCGGATCGCACATCACACCGAACCAGCTGGACCGGGCCAGGATCGCCGACAACACCATCGTGAACAACGTCTCGGCCCACGAGGGTGGCGGCATCGCGCTCGACGACGCGGTCTTCGTGGACATCGTCAACAACACGATCGCGAAGAACCTCACCACGGCCACAGCCGTGACCAGCGACGGGCGGGCGGCGCCGGCCGGCCTCTCGACCGCGTCGAACAGCGATCCGCTCCAGTCCCGGTTGCAGTCCAGTTTCACCAGTTCGGCTTGGACCACTCTCCGCGCGACGTACTTCAGCAAGCCGGTCCAGTTCAACGACGTCTACTACGACAACCGCGCGGGCAGCTGGAACGGCAGCACGATCTCCGGCATCGGCACCCTGCCGAACGGGTTCGCGGGTGGTATCAACAACTGGGACATGGGAACGATCGATGTCGGACCTGGCTCGCCGTTCCTCTTGTCGCCGACGAACTCCGTCATCCAGTCCACCCAGGGCTACACGGCGTCCAGCAGCAACACGGTGACAAGCGCGCCAGGTCTCGTCTCGCCGTTCGACCTGAGCGTCGACATCGGGGCCCTGCGAGCCAACCCGGTGTTCCGACAGTCGCTCATCACGGCGGTGCTGCTGCCGCTCCAGCTCTTGGGTGACTACCACCTGAGCGGAAGCAGCTCGGCCGCCTACAACTGGGGAACCCGCATCGCCAAGCCGGCGCCGTGGGGCAGCTACAACGTCAGCGCGCCGACGCTCGACATCGACGGCCAGACCCGGGCCAGCGGAGGTCACTACGACGCCGGCTCGGACCAGGTGCTCCCGTGAGCAGCCGGCGCACGCCCAGAGGATCGATGGAGGAAGTCATGACCAGCACCCATCAGCGGCACCCGTTCAGCCGGCGCACCCTGCTGACCGCTGGCGCCGGCGCCGTGGGCGCGGCTCTGGTCGTCCGGGGGGTGGGGCAGCAGAGCCCCCTCGGAGCAAGCACCCGGACCGTGTCGGGGGGCACGGTCCGGCGTATGCACCTGGCCGGCACCGACGGATGGGTGTCGATGCCGGCCGGGTCGCCGGCTGACCCACCCTTCTTCCCGGACTCGCTGGCCCCGTCCAACGCCAACACCTACGTGTTCGGGTTCCGCAACGTCTCGGACACCGTTGCCCACACCTGGACCCCGGACGAGGTCGCTGCGGTGCGCGGCCACGCTCAGATCTCCGCTCCGATCCTCGTCTTCGACGAGGAGGACGAGATCTACCTGACGCTCACGAACCTGGGGTTGAGCGTGCGGCCCGACCTCTTCGACGGCCACACGCTGCACTGGCACGGGTTCGTCAACGCGATCCCGCTGTTCGACGGCGTTCCCGAGCTCTCGCTGGCGGTCCCGATCGGTCGCGACTTCACCTACTACTACAAGCCGCACGACGCCGGCACCTACATGTACCACTGCCACTTCGAGGACGTGGAGCACGTGCAGATGGGCATGACCGGCATGGTGTACGTCAACCCGAAGCAGAACAAGATCGACCTCCCGGGCCACCCCGCAGGCACGACCAGGTATGCCTACAACGACGGTGACGGCAGCACCCGCTACGACCGTGACTTCTCCTTCATGCTCACCGAGCTCTGGTCGGCCGCCCACTACCGCGACGCACACATCCAGGTCAGCGACTGGACCGACTACGAGGCCAGCTTCTGGCTGATGAACGGTCGCGGCTACCCGGACACGCTCCAGCCGAGCACCGACCCGTTGTTGCTCACCGGTGATCCGCGCCTGCAGTACCAGCCGATCAGCTCGATGGTCAGGTGCAACACCGGTGACCGGGTCCTGCTGCGGATGTCCAACCTGGGCTTCCAGAACCACGCGATGACCGTCGACAACCTCGACCTCACCATCGTCGCCAAGGACGCCAGCCTGCTCCGTGGTCGGGACGGCACCACCAACTACATCTCGACCAACACCGTCGAGATCGGCCCGGGAGAGAGCCGGGACGTGCTCTTCACCGCGCCGCAGCCCGGCGAGTACCTGCTCTACGACCGCACCTTCGCCTACGCCAGCAACGGCGGCGGCGGGGGCTACGGCGGAATGGCCACCAAGATCGTGGTCGAGAACGGCACCGCGCCAGCCCAGACCGGCCCGAACACGTGAGCACCGAGGAGATCCGATGAAGCTGCGCGCCACACTCAACCCGCGCCGGGCGATCGCTGTCCTCGGTGCGGCCGTGCTGGCCTCGGTGGCGGTCGCCGTCACCCCCTCGTCCGGGGCCACCAACACCTCCGAGGGCATCATGTGCGAGACCGACTCGCACAGCACCTTCTCGATGACCGCGACGGACGGCTGGATCACCACTCCGGACGGCAACTCCATCTACATGTGGAGCTATTCCATGACCGGTTCGGGCTTCCAGCTGCCGGGGCCGACGCTCTGCGTGACGTCGGGACAGCACGTGACCGTGGTCCTGCACAACACGCTGCCCGAGCCGACGTCGATCCTGTTCCCGGGTCAGCTCGACGTGAAGGCCGACGGCAACCCGGCCCAGCCGCAGCTGGCCCCGGGGTCGATGACCTCGATGGTCCAAGCCGCGGACGCACCCGCCGGGACAGACCCTGACACGGTCACCTACGAGTTCACTGCCGGCTCGCCCGGCACCTATCTCTACTCGTCCGGGACCGACGTCGCCAAGCAGCAGCAGATGGGGCTCTACGGAGCGCTCGTGGTCCGCCCCGCCGGGCACGCCGACCAGGTCAACTCGCGTGCGGACTCGGCATTCAGCCCCGACCACGAGTACCTCTACGTGCTCTCAGAGATCGACCCCGACCTGCACCTGGCCGTCGAGCGGGGGGAACCCTTCGACGTCACGGCGTACAACGCCCGCTACTACCTGATCAACGGCCGGAGCATGCCGGACACGTTGGCTCCGAACAACGCCGCGTGGCTGCCTGGCCAGCCCTACGGCGCCGTGGTCCACATCAAGCCGTACGACGCCGCGACCAACCCCCTTCCGGCCCTGATCCGCTATCTCAACGCCGGATCGGTCAACTACCCGTTCCACCCGCACGGCAGCGACGAGCGGGTCGTCAACACCGACGGGCACGCCACGATGGGCGCCGACGGCAATGACCAGTCCTACCTGAAGTTCGACATCGACGTGCAGCCTGGCCAGAGCTTCGACGCGCTCATGGACTGGCGCGACGTGGAGAACTGGAATGCCACGACGAACCCGTTGCCCGTTGGTGTCCCGCCCATTCCGGACCAGATGCTTCCGGGCCCCGACACCTGGTTCAACGAGACCGGCTACCTCGGGACCAAGGGACTCCTCCCTGGCGGTATCACCGACAACAACGAGTGCGGCGAGTACTACCACATCGCTCACAGCCACGCTCTCGAGCAGGCGACCAACTACGGCGCGGCCTTCGGCGGCATGATGACGGTCTTCCGCATCGACCCGCCCTCCGGTTGCACCACGAACTGAGGACAGCGCGATGACCAGCACTCGATCGTCCCGATCCCCGCGGCTGCCCCGGCAGCACGTGGGCGCCGTGATCAGCGCACTGGCCGTCGTGGTGGCCTCGGCGCTCAGCCTCGCCGGAGCACCGACAGCCTCGGCGCACCCCACGCCGTCCATGACCCGCGCGGTCCAGGCCCCCCCAGCCGCTGCGGCGCCCCAGGGCGCGCTGACGCCGTCCGGGTGCTCGCGCTCCGGCACCACGAACACCTGCGAGCTGTGGGCCAAGGCAGGCAGCACCTCGCTGCTCGGCACGCCCATGCCGATCTGGGGCTACGCCACGAGCGCTGCAGGCGCCCCGACCGCCCCGGGTCCGGTGCTCGTGGTCGTCGCCGGCGACAGCGTCAACGTCGTGCTGCACAACCAGCTGACCCAGAACACCGCGCTGGCCTTCCCCGGTCAGCCCGCCACGGCGTTCAGCGGCGAGATCCCGGGTGGGACGGTCGCGGGCATGTCACCCGGGGGTCCGGCGGTGACGTACTCCTTCACGGCGAGCGCGCCCGGCACCTTCCTCTACGAGGCCGGCCACACGCCGAACGGCGCACGCCAGGTCGCCATGGGGCTCGCCGGGGCGCTCGTCGTCCTGCCGGCGAGCGGCCCGGGTGCCTACGGCTCCGCCGTGACTGCCTACGACGACGAGGCAGTCGTCGTGCTGAGCGAGATCGACCCGGCGCTCAACACCGCGCCCGACCCGGCCACCTTCGACATGCGCACGTTCGACGCGCGCTACCGGATGATCAACGGCAAGGTCTTCCCGAGCACCGACCCGGTCTCCACCGGAGTCGACCGCACCGTCCTGCTGCGGTACGTCAATGCCGGAGCCGTTGCCCACTCCATGGGCCTGCTGGGGGGCGCCCAGGTGCGGATCGCCCAGGACGGGCACCCGGCCGTCTCGCCCACGACCTCCTTGATCGCCGACCTGGCGCCGGGCGCCACGATGGACACGCTGGTGAAGATGCCCACGGGAGGCGGCGCCAAGCTGACCCTCTACGAGGCCGGGGGACTCCTCGACAACAACGGCATGACCGAGGGCGACCCGACTCGCATCGCGACCGGGGGCATGCTCACCTTCCTGGACACCGCTGCGCCGCCGCCGAGCACTGACGCCGTCGGTCCGGTGCCCTCGCGGCTGACTGTCGCGCCAAGCCCGGCCGACGGGACAGTTCCGGTGGTCGTCACCGGCCAGCTGAGTGACACCACGACGGGCAACGCCGCGGTCGACCGGGCCGAGCTCGTCGTGGACGACGCGACCAGCCAGCAGCCCGGATTCGGCCTGGAGATGACCGCCGTGGACAGCGCCTTCGACCAGGCGACCGAGCAGGTCACGGGCACCATCCCGGTCGGCACTGCGAGCGACCCGACGTACTGCGCCAGCAACCCGATCACGCTGAGCTGCCTGTCCGCGGGCAAGCACCGCATCTTCGTCCGCGGCCACGACGCCGCCGGCAACTGGGGTGTCATCTCCGATGTCACCCTGAACCTCCCGAAGACCGGCCCGCTCACCAAGAACGGAGCGGTGTCGCCCGACCCGACGAACGGCGGCGGTGGCCTCGACGTCTCCGCCACCGGTGACGACTCCGGGGCCGGCGGCTCTATCAACGCGGCCGAGTGGTCCCTCGACACGCCGGCAGCGGCCGGCTCGGGCACCGCGATGAGCGTGAACAGTGGCGGAACGATCGCCGCCGTCACCGCACACATCCCAGCCGCGGCGCTCGGGACCATGGCGGACGGCGCGCACCACGTCTTCGTCCGGAGCCACGACAGCCTCGGGCTGTGGGGTTCGATCCTCGACATCCCGTTCACGCTGGACACGTCCGGCCCGACGGTGAACGCCGCCGCCGTGGCGCCGAACCCGACCAACGGGAAGCTCTCCGACCCGGGCAACCCGGGCAACCTGGTGGTCTCGGCGAGCATCGCCGACAGCGCCGGCGGGCTGGTCGCGGGTGCCGAGGGCTTCCTCGACCCGGGCCCGGCGCCAGCGCCTGGCAGCGGCTTCAAGCTCGTCGCGGTGGACGGAGGCTTCGACAGCGGCTCGGAGTCGGTCTACGGGATGATCCCCCTCTCGCAGGTCACCGTGCTGACCGAGGGGAACCACCGCGTGGTGGTCCGCGGCAAGGACAACGCCGGCAACTGGGGGGAACTGTTCACCGCCCCGCTGGTCGTGGACCGGGTCGCTCCGACCCTGGGCGTGCTGACGGCAGCCCCCAACCCGACGAACGGGGCGGCCACCGTCGCGATCAGCGGGAACACCTCGGAGAGCGGCCTCAACGCGGCCGAGGTGTGGCTCGGCAACGACCCGGGCAAGGGCAAGGCGACACCGGCCACGATCTCGGTCAACGCGGAGGGGACGACCGTAACCGTGACGGTGGCGGTCCCGCCGTTCGCCGTGGGCACCAGGGTGGTCAACGTCCGGATCCAGGACAAGGCCGGCAACTGGAGCAACGCTCGCAGCGTCGTGGTGACCACCCGGGGCGGCAACCCGCCCGCAGGCAGTGCCGCCGCGCTGATGGGGTTCGCGTCGCAGACCGGCAACGTCTCCCCCTCCACCACTGCGGGGATCCCGCAAGGCGGCGGGAACCAGGGCATGTTGGTCGCCGCGTCGAGCAACGCTCCGGCCTTCGTCTCGACAACGGTCGCCAACCCGGCACACGGTGTGCAGCTCGCGTTCGCGCTCAACCGCAACACGCTGCGGACGTCGACCAACGGCATCCTGACGTTGCTGGACGGCAGGACGGCCGCGCCGAGCGGCAACGGGGTGCTCGCCGTACAGATGCGCACGACGTCGGCGACTGCCGCCCAGATCCGAGGAGTGCTCACCAGGTCCAACGGGACGACGATCGACGGAGCGTGGGTCAACTTCCCCGCTGGAACCCACTTCCTGTCCGTGGTGTGGACTGCCGGGCCGGCTGTGGGAGCCGCGCGCGGCCAGCTCCGCGTGACCTTGGACAACACAGTGGTCATCAACCAGTTCGCCAACACGTCCTCACGGACTCTGTCCGCGCTCAGGCTGGGAGTCGTGGACGCCACGACGACCGCCGCGCGCACGGCGATGACCGGGTCGATGTTCGTCGACAACTACAGCGCGATGGGGGTCCAGTGAGCAGCGTGGTGCAGGCGCCTCGGGCATTGTCCTGGAGTGGGGCACTGCCGCGCCGCTCAGTGATCGTGGGGATTCTCGTGGCGCTCGTTGCCGGGACGGTCATCTACCTCGCGGCGAGCCTGAGCCGTCCGGAGCCGGTGACCGTTCACACGCCGTTCCCGCACGACGTGGCCATGGAGGATGCCACCGGAGTCCAGTTCACGCGGGTGGCGGTCGTCGCCGACGGGGGTCTGGTGATGGTCGAGTACGTCGTGCAGGACGTGGAGAAGGCAACGGCGTTCCAGGTCGACCGGGCGCACGTGCCCACGGTCTCGAGTGAGGCGCGGGACAAGGCCACCAACCGGGTCTCGATCATGAAGCCCGGTCACCTGATCCGAGCCGGGCAGACCTACTACCTCGTCTACCAGAACACCGACGGCGCCCTGCGGTCAGGTGAGCGCGCGACGCTGACCTACCTCGGACAGACGCTCTCCGACGTGCCGGTGCTGTGACCCATGACCCTTCAGGGGAGCACCCTCGGGAGGATCGCAGCAATGATGCTCGTCGTCGCGGCCGTTGTCCTGGGCCTGGCGTCGCCCGCGTCGGCGCACGCCTATCTCGAGCGCACCAACCCGAGCGACGGTTCCGCCCTGGACAAGGCGCCGGACCACCTGGCCCTGTACTTCAGCGAGCACGTCGTCGTCGAGGCCACCCGGATCGAGCTGGTGGATTCTGCCGGTCACGTGACAGCGCTGGACGGGCTCAGCCTCGAGACCGACGAGCCTGACGACACCGAGGTGCCCTCGGTCGTGACCGCGCCGCTTCCGCAGCTCGCACGCGACTCCTATCGGGTGCGGTGGTCGACGCTCTCCAGCGACGACCTGCACCGGACGTCGGGATTCTTCGTGTTCGGGGTGAGGACCACGGTCACGGCTGGCGGCTTCCAGGAGCCCGCACCACGCGCCGTCGAGTCCGGCCTGCGCTGGCTGCTGCTGCTCGGGCTCGCCCTGGCGCTCGGCTCCATGCTGGTGGGTCGGCTGCTCAGGGCACTGCCCACGAGCGCTACGACGGGCAGTGCCACCGGCCTTGCGCTCGGGCGACTCCGCCTCACCGGGGCCGGGGGAGCCGCCGTCGCGGCGCTCGTCGCCGTCGTGCTGCTCGCCGACCAGCTGCGCACGGCCGGCCTGGCCTGGCACGACCTCGTGGCCTCGGGCTACGCCGGGCGGTGGGCCTTGCGCGAGGTCGGCCTGCTTGCCGTCCTCGTCGTGCTCGCCGGCACTGATCGCTGGTCGCGGGGGCGCCGGCTCGCTGTGGGCGGAGGCGCCCTCGCCGCAGCTGTCGGGAGCGCCTTGCTCGGGCACGCAGGCGCAGACCCGGGGCCGGCGGACACCCGGATCGCCGTGACTGCGGTGCACCTGCTCGCCGTGCTCAGCTGGGCGGGAGGTGTGCTCTGCCTCGCGGTGGTGCTGCTCCCGGCCCTGGCCAGGCGTGGCGTTGCGCCGTCCCCGCTCTGGAGGCTGCTCGGGGCCTTCGGGAGACCGGCATCGGCATGCCTGGTCGTGGGCGTCGCGACTGGTCTCTACCTGACGAGCTCGACGGTCAGCACCGTGGACGCCGCTCTGGCCACGACCTACGGTCGCGTGTGGCTGATCAAGGTCGGGCTGGTCGGACTCATGGTGAGCCTCGCGGCGCTCAACCACCGGCGACTGCACGGACCGCACGACCTGGACGTGCCGCACCGCGGTGTCCGTGCCGAGGCGGTCGCCGCCGTGCTGGTGCTGGCCGCGACCGGCGTGCTCACGAGTGCACAGCCGGCGACCGAGCCGCAGTTCCAGCGACAGCCGGAAGCGACGACCGGGCCGGTGTCGAGCCAGGTTGACGACCTGCGGGTGCAGATCGACGTGGCCCCGGCTGTGCCCGGTCTCAACGTCCTCTCGGTCGACGTCTTCGATACCCGGCGCCCGGCCCCGGGTGAGGTGACCACCGTGTCGATCGCCGTCGGCGACGGAGTCGCCCGGGCTGCCACGTCACTGGGGAACGGGCGGTGGTCGGTGGCCGGCGTCGACCTACGGGCCGGCCCGCGCGAGCTCCACGTCACCGTGACCCGCCCGGGTGTACGTACCGCCGAGGTCAGCAGGTCATGGACGATCGGTGCGGGCGACTCAGCGCGCCGCACGGTCGTTTCCACCGCACCCTTGTCCGGCATCCTGCAGGGCCTCGCCCTGACCCTGGGTCTCTTCGGTGGAGTGGTGTGGTGGCTGGCGCGGCCGCGGCGTCGCGGCGGGGCTTTCCCCATCGACCATCAGGTGGAGGCGACGCGGCCGACGAACCAAGATCCGGAGCCGGCCCAGGTCGAGCCGAGCGGCGCCCTCACGACGTGAGCGACGCTGATGAGGGCTCATCGTGCGAGCGGTCGTCCTGCTCGACCTCGAACTGGGGTAGACCGCCCGAACAATGCGCCATGACCTGCACCTCGTCGGCAGGGTCCTCGCGCTGGAAGTGGGCCTGCACCCGGTGCTCCTCCTGCTCGACCTCGACTCGATACCCGTCGGCGGGGGTCGCGCCCAGCAGCCGGATCCGGCTGCTGCTGCAGCTGACCGTCAGGACCCCGGCTTCGCCCCGCCAGGAGTCGACCGAGGGACCGGGCGGCGTCGTCGAGGGGCTCGGTGTGGACGTGGGCGTGCCGTCGTGAGAGCTGTGGCCCGAGCCGGGGGACGAGGAATGGGACGGACCCGTGGCCGGGCCGTTGGAGTCACCGTGCGACGGCGCGCCCGTCGGGTGGGACGACGACGACGGCTGGGAGCCGCCGCTCGAGGGCGCGGCAGACGGGCTCGTGGCTGTGCTCGAGGGCCCGGGCGCGGGACGCGCGGGGTGCTGATGGGCAGGTCGCCAAATGCTGTCTGGAGACGGCGATGGTGTCGGCACGGCGTCCTGGGTCACTGCTGGTCCGGAAGGGTCGGCCAGAACGCCGCGGCCGGCCGTGTGGATGACCTGCCAGGTGACCAGGGCGACAACTGCCACGGTGCAGGCCCAGACCGTGACCAGGACCACTGCAGAACGCACCTTCACCGAGCACCGCCGCGTCGGGGTCGTGACAAGGGGGACAGGGGGTGGTGAGCGTGGTCGTGGTCGAGGACGACCCGGAGATTCGGCGTGCCCTGGTGACCGGCCTCACCGACCGGGGTCATGCGGTGTCGTCGTTCAACGCCGGATTCCCCGTGCTCGAGTCGCTCGTGGGTGCGCCGCCTGACGTCGTGCTGCTCGATCTTGGGTTGCCGGACATCGACGGAGTCCAGCTGCTCGCGATGCTCCGTGCGGTCTCGGAGGTGCCGGTTGTCGTCGTGACGGCCCGTGATGACGAGGAGAGCATCGTGCGAGCGCTCGACGCTGGTGCCGACGACTACGTGGTCAAGCCCTTCGGCGTCGACCAGGTTGCTGCCCGGATCCGGGCCGTCCTGAGACGAGGCCGCACGAGTGACCGCACCGCCCCTTTCGTCGTCGGCCAGCTCGTCGTCGATCCCCGGACGCGCACCGCCCAGCTCGGCGGCCGTGGCCTCGACCTGGCCCGCAAGGAGTTCGACCTGCTGCTCGCTCTGGCCAGTCGGGCGGGCGAGGTGGTGAGCAAGCGCGACCTGCTCATAGAGGTGTGGCAGCAGCCGTACGGCGGGACGGACCGGACCATCGACGTGCACCTGTCGTGGCTTCGCCGCAAGCTCGGCGAGACGGCTGCTGAACCGGGGTACCTGCGGACGGTCCGCGGAGTCGGGCTGCAGCTGGTCGACCCGGACAGCTATGACCAGGGCTCGTGAGCGCACGCGTCGGGTGGCTCGTGGCGGCCACGACATCAGCGGTGATTCTCGCGTTCGTGGTGCCACTGTGTCTCCTGGTCCGTGAACTCGCCCAGGACCGCGCGATGGCGGCCGCGGAGCAGGAGGCGAGGAACGTCGCCATCCTCGTCTCCCAGCTTCAGGGCGCACCGTCCCTGCCTGGGCTGGTTGCGGACGTGGACGCGGACACGCCGGCAAAGACCAGCCTCCTGACCCCGGACGGCAGCACGCTCGGGACCGTCGCGGAGGATCTCGTCGACGATCCAGACGTCCGCCGGGCGGCCAAGGAGCGACGGGCTTTCACGATCATGACCGCACAGGGTGGCAAGATCCTGGTGCCGGTCGTCACCGCGTCGGGGACCTTCGTGGTTCGCACGAGCGTGCCGACCTCGGTGCTGCGCAGTGGCGTACGAACCGCATGGGCAGGCATCGTCACTCTCGGCCTGGCGTTGCTCGTCCTGTCCGTCGCGATCGCGATACGTATGGGTCGCCGGGTGTCCACGCCGGTGACCGAACTGGCCCGGGTGGCGAACCGACTGGGATCTGGCGACCTGGTGGCCCGGGCTCCCGCGACGGGACCGCCGGAGGTGGTGGCGCTGGCTCGCTCCCTCAACGTCCTGGCCGAACGGGTCCAGGTCCTGCTCGAGGCCGAGCGCGCCCGCGTAGGTGACCTCTCCCACCGGCTGCGCACCCCTGTCACGGCTCTGCGGCTCGACGTCGATGCCGTCGGAGACCCGGTGCTCGCCCAGCGTCTGGAGGGTCACATCACCACCCTCCAGCGGACCATCGACTCGGTGGTGCACGACGCGCGCCGCCCGCTCGAGCAGCCGCTCACGGTTGGCAGCGACTTCACGACGGTCGCCCATGACCGGCTCGTGTTCTGGTCTGCACTCGCTGACGACCAGGGGCGAACGGTCACGGTGACGCTGCCGCCGGAGCCACTTCCAGTACAGCTCGACAGAGCCGCGCTCACCGATGTG
>JAWWPK010000518.1:0-9324 GCA_033854925.1 Nocardioidaceae bacterium
AGCTCGGGGCGCTCGGCGTCGACGACCACCACCGAGTGGCCGGCGAGCTCGCCGGTCTCGTGGTGCCTCGCCACGGTGCGGAAGAGACCGCGGCCCCGGCGGAGCTGGGCGTCCTCGTAGCCGCGCATCCGGTCGGCCGAGAACACCTCGTCCTCGATGTCGAGGTCGTCGGTCGGGGCGTCGTTGATCGCGCTCGCCATCTCCGCGAGCGCGTCGAGCTCGTCGTCGGGGGTGCGGCCCTCGCGACGGAGCACCTCGTACGCCGTCGCGGCGGCGGAGGCTTCGGCGTGCAACCGCTCGATCTCCGCCCAGTCGAGCTCGGCCAAGGACTGACGCCGCTGGATCGCCGAGCTCTTCGGCTCGAGCCCGTGGCGGGCCGCGAAGCCTCGTGTGGACCCGGATTCCCAGCCGTCGATGCCGATGGAGGTCCGACCCCCGACCCGGGCCTCCTCGACCAGCGCCTCCAGCAGGGCGGTGCCGTATCCCCGCCGGCGGTACGCCGGATCGACCTGGATCCCGATCCAGGCCAGGTGCAGGTTGTCGTACTCGCTGGTCGCGAACCGACCGACGGCGACCGGGCGGCCGTCGACCAGCCCGAGGGACGGGGTCTCGACCTCGCCGTCCCAGCCGTACCGGAACCGGCCCTCGGCCCCCTTGACCGTGTCCGGGTGCACCCAGGGCGAGTCCACGGCGCGCGCGGCGTTCACCACGTCGACGTACTGCTTCAGGCGGTCGGCGTCATCCGGTCCGAACCGCAGGATGTCCATGGGTCCAATGTCACGGGGTGACGAGGTGCGCGCCACCCAATAACTCCAGCGCGGGCAGTGCGGCCTCCAGCCGGGCGAGCTCCTCGGGCGGCAGCTCGGCCAGCCGCCTGCGCAGCGCGGCCACCTTCACCGCCCGGCCCGAGGTGAGCAGCGCCCGCCCGGCTGGCGTCATGGCCACCAACTGGGCCCGGCCGTCCTCGGCGTCGGCCTCGCGGACGACGAGGCCCTCTGCCTCGAGCGCGTTGACGATCCTGGTCATCGACGGCGCGGTCACGGCCACCGCGTCGGCGAGCGCCCCGACGCGCTGCGGCCCTTGGCCGTCGAGGGTGACCAGCACGCTCAGGCCGCCCGGGCCGACGTCGGAGCTGGGTGCCTCCTGGCGCAGGGCGCGGACGAGCCGCCCGAGGGCGACGTACAGCGACACGGGGAGGTCTCCGTCGGTCGCGGAGCCTGCCATCTCAGTCCTCCTCGTGGACGTAGCGGCCGCCGGACATCAGGGAGGCCGCCGCGGCCACGAGGCTCATGATCGCCGCCGCGAGAAAGACGACGACCAGCCCGTCGTGGAACGGCTGCGAGATCAGGTGCGGGAAGAACTGCTTGCCCGTGAGCGCCGCCGCGTTGTCCGCGGGCAGCCGGTCGAGGGTGCCGGAGGGCTCGAGCAGCGTCTGGATCGGGTTGTAGCCGAGGAACGACGCGAACAGCGAGCCGACCGGGGGCAGCCCGGCGACCTGGTCGGCCACGTCCGGCGCCACGCCCTGCGCAGTCAGTCCGGAGCGCAGCGAGCCCGGCAGGCTGCTGGCGAGACCGGCCACCATGAGCGAGAAGAAGATGCCGATCGACAGCGCGCTGCCCGAGTTCATGAAGGTGCCCCGCATCCCCGAGGCCGCGCCCCGCTGGTTGGCCGGCACGCTGTTCATGATCGACGTGGCGTTCGGCGCCGCGAAGAGACCCGACGCCAGTCCGTTGAGCAGCAGCAGGACCGCGAACTCCCAGTAGGGGAAGTCCACGGGGATCAGCAGGAACCCGATGTAGGTCGCCGCCACGAGCGCCAGGCCGCCGGTGGCGAACAGCCGGGCGCCGTACCGGTCCGAGAGCCGGCCGGCGATCGGGCCGGCGACGAGGAAGCCGATGGTGAGCGGCAGGAGGTAGATGCCGGCCCAGAGGGGCGTCGACTCGTAGTCGTAGCCGTGCAGCGGAAGCCAGATCCCCTGCAGCCAGATGATCAGCATGAACTGCATGCCTCCCCGGGAGGTGGCCGCCAGCAGGCTGGCGAGGTTGCCGGCGGCGAACGGGCGGATCCGGAACAGGTGCATCGAGAACATCGGCTCCCGCACCCGGTTCTCGACCACCACGAAGACCACCAGCAGCACGACTCCCCCGACCAGGCCCGCGTCCACCCAGGGGTTGGCCCAGCCGGTCGCGTGGTCGCCGTACGGCTGGATGCCGTAGGTGATCGCGACCAGGAGCGCAGTCAGCCCTACAGCGAACGTGACGTTGCCCCACCAGTCCATCTCGGACGTACGCCGGGTGCCCGTCTCCCGCAGCGAGTGGTAGCCCCAGACCGTCCCGGCGATCGCGATCGGCACGCTCACCCAGAAGACGGCGCGCCAGTCCCACTCCGCCAGCAGACCGCCGATCACGAGCCCGAGGAACGACCCCGCGACCGCGGCCACGTTGTTGATGCCCAGGGCCATGCCCCGCTGGTGTGCCGGGAAGGCGTCGGTGAGGATCGCCGCCGAGTTGGCGAAGATCATTGCGCCACCGACGCCCTGCACCACCCGGAACGCGATCAGCCACATCGCGCCGGCGCCCTGGTCGAGGGGGTCGAGGGACAGCGCCACCGAGGCGGCGGCGAAGACGAGGAAGCCCAGGTTGTACATGCGGACCCGGCCGTAGATGTCGCCCAGGCGACCGAGCAGCACGACCAGCACGGCCGAGACGACCAGGAAGCCCATGATGATCCAGAGCAGGTAGCTGACGTTGCCCGGCTCGAGCGGATCGAGATGGATGCCGCGGAAGATCGCGGGCAGCGAGATGAGCACGATCGAGGAGTTGATCGTGACCAGCAGCATGCCGAGCGTCGTGTTGGAGAGCGCCACCCAGCGGTAGTGCGGGTGGTCGGCGTCGAGGCGGCTGGCGCGGGCGGGACGGCCGGGCTCGGTGACAGTCACTCCCCGGAGGTTACTTGTCGTTGGCTAAGTAAGTCAGCGCCGTGCCCCGAGAGCCTGGTCACAGCGGACACACGGAGGCCGCCACCCCCCGAGGGGTGACGGCCTCCGTGTGGATGGGTCAGGTCAGCTGACCGTCAGCGCCGTGTCGTCGATGACGAACGACGTCTGCAGCGAGCTGTCCTCGGTGCCGGAGAAGCTGATCGTCACCGTCTGCCCCGCGAGCGAGGAGACGTTGAACGACCTGAGGGTGTACCCCGAGGCCTTGTTGAGGTTGGAGTACGTCGCCAGCGTGGTCGTGCCCGCCTTCACCGTGAGCTTGTCGTAGGCCACCGTGGTGGTGGTCTCGGCGGAGTCGACGTGCAGGTAGAAGCTGAGCGTTGCCGTGCACCCGGCCGGGATGGCCACCGACTGCGTGAGCGTGTCGGTGTGGGTCGTGCCGTAGCCGTTGAGCCACGCCTTCCAAGCACCCGCGTGGGCCGCCTGGCTGGCGGAGCTGTCGATGACGCCCGCGGACGCGGACCACGGTGCCGCCGTACCGGTCTCGAAGCCGGGGTTGCCGAGCTTCTGACCGGGGGACGTGCAGCCGCCACCTCCACCACTGATGGTGAAGGTGAACGTCGCCGAGCCGGAGCCGCCCGACGCTGCGGTCGCGGTGACCGTGGCGTTGTAGGTGCCCGCCGTGGTGGGCGTGCCCGAGACGGTGCCGGACGACGAGACCGAGATGCCCGGCGGGAGGCCGGAGCCGGTCCAGGTGTACGGCGGGGTGCCGCCGGTTGCGGACAGCGTGAACGACGAGATCGCCGTACCGACCGTGCCGGACTTCGCGCCCGGGTTGGTGACGGTCACGCCGCCCGTGGCCGAGCAGGTCGGGTCAGCCGCCTGGGCCGGGACCGACACCGCGTCCCACGCCGCCTTGACCGTGTTGAACTCGGTGCAGCTCCCCGGGAACAGGCTCTTGGCCGCGGTCAGCGTCCAGGTCCGGTACTTGAGGTAGGACGACGAGGTCGTCTTCAGCAGCATCGCGTTGTACATGATCTGCTGGGCCTTCTGGACACCGATGCCGGTGACCGTCGAGCTGTTGCAGGTCGGGCTGGTCGGCTGCCCGTTGGTCGGGCTGGTGCCCTCGGCCAGCAGGTAGTACCAGTGGTTGCCCGGACCGGCGGCCGCGTGGACCTCGGCGGTCGGGATGGTCGAGTCGTAGCAGTTCTTGTCGCCGGCCAGCGACGGGTTGTACATGTAGCGGATCGGGCCTGCGCCGACCAGGTCGATCTCCTCGCCGACGGTGAAGTCGGGGACGTCGGCGGGGTTGTTGGCGAACCACTCGGTCGAGGCACCAAACGTGTCGGCGACGAACTCCTGCGTCCCGTTGCCGGAGATGCCGCCCGGGGTGGTGTCATCCACGCCGTGGCCGAACTCGTGCGCCACCACGTCGATGGAGCCGATCCACTTGCCACCGGTCTGGGTGTGTCCGACCTGCACCTGGGTGCCGTCGTAGTAGGCGTTGACGTCGTTGAGGCCGACCCGGATCGGCACCCAGCCGCCGGAGCCGTTCATGCCGTTGCGGCCCAGCCACGAGGAGAGCATCTGGCGCTCCTTCTCGGCCGAGTAGAACGCGTCGACGCAGCCGGTCTCGCGGTCCGTCGCGCTGCCGTTGCCCCACACGTCGTCGGTGCCGGTGAACGTCACGTTGCCGGTGGCGTTCTGGCACTTGAGGGTGGAGGCGTTGCTGTTCGTCATCGAGAACGACGAGCCCGAACCACTGGTCGGGATCGAGACGGTGCCCTCCCAGTTGCCGTTGCCGGTGCCCTCGAGGACGTGCTCCTTCTTGGTGATGACCCGTCCGGTGCGCGCGTCGACGTACACCGTGAGACGCGAGGACTCGCCGTGCTTGCGGCCGGTCACCCAGGTCTCCCACGCGAGCCGCGAGGACTTCTGCTGGAGTACGACGAGCCGTGACTGGCCGAGGGTTGCGTGGCGGAGCTGGCGCTGGCTCGTGGCACGGGCCGCGGCACGGGCCACGGTGGCCTTGACGGAGCGGAGCTTGACCTGGCGGGTCTGCGCGACACTGGTGGCCAGGATCTTGCCCTGGTCGTCCGTCGACACCACGAAGTCGCCGCCGACCACGGGGATGCCGCGGTAGGTGCGCTCGTACGGCACGTAGTTGAGCCCCATCGAGCTCACGACCTTGCCGGCCTGGAAGGCGTCGTGCTTGCCGGCCTTCAGGACCTCCGGCTTGCTGTGGACCAGGCGGTCCGCAGAGGCGGCTGCCGCCGCGATGCCTCCGGGCGGCGCGGGCTTGGCCGCGGTGGTGCCCTGTGAGGGCGCGGTCCGGTCTGAGCTGTGCGACGACGATGCGCTGGCGCCTGTAGGCGCAAGCACGGCCATCGCCGATACGAGAGCGAACGTGGCGCTCCCGATGACGAGTCTTCTCACCCGAGAATCTCCTTGTGAATGGGCTCGATCGAGCCACTGGATGAATGCTGCCTGGATTCAGGCGCGGCGCTGCTCGGGTGACGGACCGCCCGAGTAGGTCCGCGCTGAATGTCCACCCGCGGAGCAGCCGCGGTCAATGGGTGACTTTTGCGTAAAAGTGCGCTGCAGACTTCTGCAAAAGGCGCCCTGACGTCCTTTGGCGAACCTTTTTCGCGTCTCGGAGCGTGTGGAGAGCAAGAGAGGACCATCGGTGTCGAGTGGTCCCATCCGCGAGGAGACGACATGCGACACGCGAGTGATGTCACCGCGTTCAGTGAGTTCGTCGAAGCGCGCTCCGCGTCGCTGTTCCGCACTGCCTACCTGATGGTGGGCGACCACCAGCTGGCCCAGGACCTGCTGCAGGAAGCGCTGGTCAAGACACTCCTCGCGTGGCCTCGTCTGCGTGACCACCACAGCGTGGAGGCCTACACCCGGCGCATCGTGGTGACGACGTCGATCTCGTGGCGGCGGCGCCGCAGCTTCCATGAGCGTCCCGCCCAGACCCTGCCCGAAACGGTCGGCGCGGATCCCGTGGAGGCGATCGTCACGCACGACGCCGTACTCGCCGCGCTGCTCGGCCTTCCCCCGCGGCAGCGCGCCGCCATCGTGCTGCGCTACTACCAGGACCTCACCGAGGCCCAGACGGCCGAGGCGATGGGCTGCGCGGTGGGAACGGTCAAGAGCCAGGTGGCAGCCGGCCTGGCCAAGCTGCGCGGCACACTCTCCATCCAGGAGACGGAGGCGAGCTCATGAACGAGTCCCTGGCCGAGCTCCTGCGCCGGAGCGCCGACTCCGTGCGGGAGCCGCGCCTCGACGTGGGCGAGCTGGTCGCCGCCGCCGGCCGGCGACAGCGGCACCGCCGCCTCGCCATCGCCGCCGGGGCTGCCGGACTGGTCGGCGTGATCGTGGTGGGTTCGCTGGCCCTCCGGAGCGACCCGTCAGCCCAGCCGAGTCCGGCACCGTCCCCCTCTCCGACTCCCACCGTCGTGGATCCGAACCCGGCTCCGCAGTCGGGCAGCACCCGTCCACTCTTCTATGCCGAGGGTGCGACCGTGCACGTCGGCGACGTGACGTTCGAGGCGAGCAAGCCGGTCGCATTCATCAGCTCCACCGACGACGGCGTGGTGTACGAGGCGTCGGTCGACGGGACGTTGTGGTTCAGCGACGGCACCACGACCTCGGTGATCGGCATATCGGGGTGCACGGCGTGCCCCACTGCGCACGGGGGCGTCGTCACCACAGCCAGGTCCGGTTCCCTGGTGGTCTGGGGCGACGCCACCGGTCACAAGAGGGATCTGCCCGCCGAGTTCCTCGTCTACGACACGTCGCGCCGCGAGGTCGTGGGTCGCATCCCGTTCACCGGCGTCGATGACACGGTGATGTACGTCGACGAGGACCACGTCTACCTCACTCCCCGGATCGGCCCGGGCTGCTGGGCCCTCGGCATCCAGGACATCCATCCCTGCGAGAACCCGCACCTGTTCCGCTTCGACGTGGCATCGGGTGAGACCACCAAGATCACGCTGGCCGAGCTGGACACCGAGATGGGCACGCGTCCTCGGATGTTCGTGAGCACCCCCTCAGGGAACGAGCCCGGCTTCGTCGAGGGCGTGAACTTCACGCAGATCGGTGGGCGACTGGTCACCGATCTCGCCCGCACGAACGGCGACGAGGTCCGGCTGCGGTTGCCGAACGGCTACACGGCACCGTCAGTAGCCGACGGCGAGACCGTGATCGGGCTGTCGCAGTGGCTGGACGACGACCACATCGTGGTCTGGGCGAACGAAGGACGCGGAGACCTCCCGGCTCAACATGGAGACCTGCTGGTGTGCCGGCTTCCAGACGGCGTCTGCCGCGTCGCGGTCCCCAGGTCCTCCCACCTCTACGTCGCTCCCTAGCGTGGGTGAGTCAGAGCCGTTCGATGATGGTCACGTTGGCCTGGCCGCCGCCCTCGCACATGGTCTGCAGGCCGTAGCGGCCACCGGTGCGCTCGAGCTCGTTGAGCAGGGTCGCCATGATCCGGGTGCCGGTGGCGCCGATCGGGTGACCGAGGGCGATGCCGCCTCCGTTGACGTTGACCTTGTCGTGCGGGGCGCCGGTCTCCTTCATCCACGCGAGCACCACGGAGGCGAAGGCCTCGTTGCACTCGAACAGGTCGATGTCGTCGATGGTGAGGCCGGACTTCGCGAAGGCGCGCTCGGTGGCGCGGATCGGACCGGTGAGCATCCAGACCGGGTCGTCGCCGGTGACCGAGAGGTGGTGGATGCGGGCCCTCGGGGTCAGCCCGTGGTCCTTGACCGCCTGCTCCGACGCGACCAGCAGCGCGGACGAGGCGTCGCAGATCTGCGAGGCGACGGCCGCCGTGATCCGGCCGCCGGGGGCGAGCGGCTCGAGGCCGGCCATCTTCTCCAGGGACGTCTCGCGCGGGCACTGGTCCGTCGCGAAGTCGCCCAGGGCGACCACCTCGTTGTCGAAGCGGCCCTGCGCGATCGCGGCCCGCGCCCGCTCGTGGGAGGCGAGTGCGAACTCCTCCATGTCTTCTCGCGAGATGTCCCACTTCTCGGCGATCATCTCGGCCGAGCGGAACTGGCTGATCTCCTGGTCGCCGTACCGCGCCTGCCAGCCGGGCGACTCGGCGAACGGCGTGGAGAAGCCGTACTGCTGGCCGACCAGCATGGCCGCCGAGATGGGGATGGCGCTCATGTTCTGCACGCCACCGGCGACCACGAGGTCCTGGGTGCCGGACATCGCGCCCTGCGCGGCGAAGTGCACCGCCTGCTGCGAGGACCCGCACTGCCGGTCGATCGTCACGCCAGGCACGTGATCGGGGAGCCCGGCCACCAGCCACGCCGTGCGCGCGATGTCGCCGGCCTGCGAGCCGATGGTGTCGCAGCAGCCCAGGATCACGTCGTCGACCGCCCGCGGGTCGATGCCGGTGCGATCGACGAGCGCCTTGATCGTGTGCGCGGCCAGGTCGGCGGAGTGGACGTCGGCCAGCGCGCCGCCGCGCTTGCCGACCGGAGTGCGGACGGCGTCGACGATGAAGGCGTCAGGCATGTGCGTTCCTTTCGTGGTTTCGAGACGGTCGCAGAACGACCTCCTCAACCACCGACAGAGATCCCGTCGAGCAGGATGGTGACGTACTGGTCCGCCACGGTCGCGGCGGAGAGCGAGCCGCCGGGCCGGTACCAGTTGACTGCGACCCAAACGGTGTCGCGGATGAAGCGGTAGACGAGGTCGAGGTCGAGGTCCGGGCGGAGCACCCCGGCCTCCTTGCTCTCGCGAAGCAGGGTCATCCACACCTCCCGCGACTGGGCGTGGCGCTCGGCGAGGTAGCCGAAGCCGTCGAGGGTGCTCAGGTAGGCCGCGTCGTTCTGAAAGATCGCGACCTCGCTGTGGTGCCGGTCGATCGCGTCGAACGACACCCGCACCGCCTGCTCGAGCTTGGTGCGCGGGTCCGCGTCGCTGGCCAGGATCTCGTCGTACTGCCCGAACAGCTCCTCCTGGAACGTCGACAAGATCTCGTCGACCATCGACTCCTTGGAGTCGAAGTGGTGGTAGAGGCTGCCGGAGAGGATCCCGGCCGCATCCGCGATGTCGCGGACCGTGGTGTTGCGGAACCCCTTCATCGCGAAGAGGCTCGCGGTGATGGCGAGCAGCTCCTCGCGTCGGCTGGCGGTCGGTTCGGCAGTCATCTCGTGTTCCCCTTACGCCTGCTGGCTGCTCACGGCGACGACCTCGCCAGTCATGTACGACGCGTAGTCGCTGGCGAGGAAGACCATCACGTTCGCGACCTCCCAGGGCTCGGCGGCCCGGCCGAACGCTTCGCGCTGCTTCAGCTCGGCGAGCAGCTCGTCGGAGGTGACCTTGGCCAGGAACGGGTGCATCGCCAGGCTCGGGCTCACCGCGTTGAC
>JAWWPK010000519.1:0-3607 GCA_033854925.1 Nocardioidaceae bacterium
AATACCCGGGTACCCGGGTATTCCTGCACCCGACCGCCACTCACCGGCGGCGACCGAAGATCGACCCCGCGACGACTCCGAGGAGCACCAGTCCGGCGCCGACCACGATGCCCTTGACGAAGTCGTCCTGCGAGGAGATGCCGCGGGCCCTGGCGGGCGCGGTGAAGACTGTCGGTGAGCCAGCGGGTGCCGATCCTGCGGAGATCTCGTCAGGCTCGATCTGCGGTGGCTGCGAAATTGCCTGTCCTACGTTCGAGAAGAACTCGCCGGCCATCCGCTTCGACACCGAGCTGAGCATCCGCTGGCCGACGCCGCCGACCATGCCGCCCACGACGGCATCCGCCTCGTAGGAGATCCGGGTGCCCTCGGCGCCGAGGTCGGCGAAGGCCACGTCGACGGTGGCGTCCACGGTGCCCGGCGCGCCGGCACCCTGCAGCTTCATCACCAGGGACTCGCGCTCCTTCAGGTCGGAGAGCGCGCACGAGCCGTTGTAGGTGCCCTTGATCGCGGCCACCCCGGCGGTGACGGTCATGGCGTAGTGGTGGTCACCGGTCTCCTCCAGCCGCTCACAGCCGGGGATGGTGGCCACCAGGACCCGTGGGTCGAGGATCGCCTCCCAGACCTTGTCGACCGGCTGGGCGACGACGTTCGAGCCGGAGATCTTCATGGGGACTCCTCTGTCGGCTTGGGCGAGTGCGCGTTCCGGAGGGCGAACAGCTCGGACGGCGAGATCGGCATCGCGGTGACGACGAACCCCGGACGATCGAGCCCCTCGGCGTCCTCGATCGCCGCGGCGAACACGGCGGCGGACGGGATCACGCCGGCCTCGCCCGCGCCCTTGATGCCGAGCGGGTTCAACGGCGAGGGCGTCTCGAGGTGGTCGATGTCGATGCCGTCGGGCACCTCGGTGACGTAGGGCATCAGGAAGTCCATGAACGACGCGTTGAGCAGCTGCCCGGACTCGTCGTAGGCCATCCGCTCGTAGAGGGCGCCGCCGACGCCCTGCGCGACGCCGCCGTGGACCTGGCCCTCGACGATCATCGGGTTGATCAGGTTGCCGCAGTCGTGCACGACGGCGTACTTCAGGATCTTGATCTCCGCGGTCTCAGGATCGGTCTCGACGATCACCGCGTGCATGCCCGAAGCGAACGTCGCCCGCTCGGGTGAGTAGAAGTCCTTCCCCTCCAGCCCGGGCTCCTCGCCCTCGGGCACCGGCGGCTTGCCCGGATCGCCGACCGAGAACTGGGTGGCGGCCTTGGACGCCTCGTCGAAGGCATAGCGGAGCGGGTTGGAGAGCACCGAGACCGTCCCGAGGTCGATCGAGGCTCCCACACTGTCGGGCGGAGCGCCCTTGACCGAAACCACGCCATCGACGATCTGGAGGTCCTTCTCGTCGACCTCGAGCGCGTCGGCCGCGATCTTGAGCACCTTCTCCTTGGCCCGCTTGGCGGCCAGGTGGACCGCGGAGCCGCTCATCACCGCGGCGCGAGAAGCGAACGTGCCGACGGCGTACGGCATCCGGCGGGTGTCGCCGGAGACGACCTCGACGTCCTCGAACTTCGCACCGAGCTCGTCGGCGACCAGCTGCGCGAACACCGTCGCGTGGCCCTGCCCCTGGGTCGTCAGGCCGATCGCGACCTTGACCTTGCCCGAGGTCTCGATGTGCACGTGCGCGCCCTCGTAGGGGCCGACGCCGGTGCCCTCGACGTAGCACGCGAGACCGAGGCCGATCCGGCGGCCCTGCGCGGCCATCTCCTGCTGGAACTGCGGGAACTCGTCCCAGCCGACCAGCGCCTTGATCTTCTCGAGCGAGGCCGGGTAGTCGCCGGAGTCGTACTCGAGCTGGCGCCCGTCCTGGAAGATCATCCCCTGGTCGTAGGGGAACTCGTCGGGCTGGATGAAGTTCGTGGCCCGCACCTCGGCACGGTCCTTGCCGAGATAGCGGGCGATGGCATCCATGGTCCGCTCCATGGCGTAGCAGCCCTGCGGCCGCCCGGCGCCGCGGTAGGGGGTCACCATCACGGTGTTGGTGTAGAGCGACTCGAAGACGACCCGGTAGTTGTGCGGCTTGTAGGGGCCGAGCAGCTGGGTCGAGGTGATGATCGGGACGATCAGGCCGTACGGCGTGTAGGCGCCGTGGTCGTGCCAGAACTGGACGTCCAGCCCGTGCAGCCGCCCGTCGTCGTCGAAGCCGACGTCGATGTGCTGCACCTGGCCGCGCTCGTGGGCGGTCGAGATGAAGTGCTCGCGGCGGTCCTCGGTGAACTTCACGGTCCGGCCGAGCGCCCTGGCGGCCAGCGGGACCAGCAGCTCCTCGGGCCAGGGGTGGTTGATCTTCACGCCGAAGCCCCCGCCGACGTCGGGGGTGATCACGTCGACCTGGCCGAGGTCGAGCTCCAGCTTCACCGCGATCGCGGCGCGGACGCCGGTCGAGGTCTGGGTCGAGGTCCAGGCCTGGAGCCGGTTCTGGTCGGGGTCCCAGCGGGCCACGGTCCCGCGGCCCTCCATCGGCTGGCAGGAGCTGCGCTCGATGGTCAGGTCGAGCGAGAGCCGGTGCGGCGCCGCGGCGATCGCGGCGGGCGCGTCGCCGACGTGCTGCTCCATCCGGGCCCCGAGGTTGCCGGGGACGTCGTCGTGGACGAGCCGCTCGGCGGCCCGGGCGGCGGGGATGCCGACGACCACCGGGAGCAGCTCGTAGTCGACCCGGATCCGCCCGATCGCGTCCTCGGCGATGTAGCGGTCGTCGGCGACCACGAACGCGACCGCCTCGCCCATGTAGTTGACCTCGTCCCTGGCCAGCGCGTACTGGGTGCGGCCGTGGGTGAGCGCCGGGTGCGGGATGAGCAGCGGCAGCGGCTCGGCCATCGGGCCGGTCAGGTCGTCGTACGTCCAGACCGCGTGCACGCCCTCGACGTCGAGCACCTCGGAGACGTCGATGTCGATGATCCGGGCGTGCGCGTGCGGCGAGCGCAGCACCGCCGCGTGGAGGGTGCCGGCGCCGATCGCCACGTCGTCGACGTAGCGGCCCTGGCCGCGGAGGAACCGCTGGTCCTCGACGCGCTGGACCTTCTGGCCCATCAGCTTGGTGGTCATGCGCCCATCACGCACCGAGCCCTGTCGAGGCGTTGTCGTCCGCGCGGTCCTCGAACTCGACCTGCCCCGACTCCGGCTCCGGTGGCTGCGGCGGCTCGGCGCCCGGTTCGGCACTGCGGGCGATCTCAGCCGCGCGCTCGACCGCCTTGACGATGTTCTGGTAGCCGGTGCAGCGGCACAGGTTGCCGGCGATCATGTCGATGGCTTCCTCGTGCGTGGGCGCGGGGTTGTCGCGCAGCCCGGCGGTGATCGTGGTGAGGAAGCCGGGGGTGCAGAAGCCGCACTGCAGGCCGTGGCACTCGAGGAAGGCCTGCTGCACGGGGCCGAGCGAGCCGTCCTTCTCAGTGAGTCCCTCGACCGTGGTGATGTCGGCGTCCTGGGCGGAGACGGCGAAGATCAGGCAGGACCGCATCGGGCGGCCGTCCACGAGGACGGTGCAAGCGCCGCAGACGCCGTGCTCGCACCCGACATGGGTGCCGGTGAACCCGAGGTCGTGGCGCAGCGCGTCGGAGAG
>JAWWPK010000520.1:0-5078 GCA_033854925.1 Nocardioidaceae bacterium
TGGCCCCGCACCCCCGCCTGGCACCGGCAGGAAGCGCGGCACCCAACAGCTGCGGCAGGGAATCGCGCGCATGACTGAACACTGGGACCTGACAGCACCCCTGAGAGCAGCCATCGAACAAGCCGAACAGCTCATCTTCAACGCGCCGTTCATCAAGACCGAGCAGGACCGCCTCGAGGGCTACGACTACCTGTCCGGCCGGATCCGGATGGCCATGCAGATGGCCTTCGACTACGACCTCGACCGGCCGCTGTTCGTGAACCCGACGCACCAGTTCTCCCGGCAGGGACTCGACAACCCCGACGCCATCTACTTCAACGCGTTCCTGCGCGAGGGCGTCGAGTACGTCGTCCGCGGCCGCCGCGGCACCAGTGCCGACCTGTCCTTCCAGGTCATGGGGGGCGCCTACACCGCCGACTCGGCCGCCACCAGCCTGATGGCGTTCGACGACCGCGAGCTCGACGTACAGCCGGACGGGAGCTTCGAGTTCACCTACGTCGCCGAGGCCGGCGCGAAGTCGATGATCGTGCGCGAGGTCTTCAACGACTGGGACACCGAGGAGCGCGGCACCCTCACCATCGAGCGACCCGACAGGCTCGGCCGGCCGGCCAAGGAGCTGACCCGCGACCTGCTCGCGAAGAAGTACGACGTGGCCGCGCGCTCGCTGGTCGGCTCGATCGAGACCTGGTTCGCGTTCCCGCAGTTCTTCCAGTACAAGGAGCAGGTCAACACGCTGACCGTGCCGCAGTCGACGCCCGGGGGGCTGGCCTCACAGCGCTCGTCGATCGGCCACTACGAGCTCGACGACGACCAGGCGCTCGTCATCACGGTGCCGCGCTGCGACGACTGCGCCTACCAGGGCGCCCAGGTCGGCTCGGACTGGTACGCGTCCACCGACTACGAGACCCACCAGACCTCGCTCACCAAGGCCCAGGCCGTGACCGACCCCGACGGCAGGCTGAGGCTCGTCGTGTCCGAGCAGAACCCGGGGATCGCCAACTGGCTGGAGACCACCGGCCACCGCACCGGCGCCCTGATGCTGCGCTGGCAGCGACTCGAGCGCGACCTCACCCAGGAGGCGGACGGCCCCACCGTCGAGGTGGTCCCGTTCGCCGACCTGCCGCAGCACCTGCCCCACTTCTCCCCCATCACCGAAGAGGAGTACGCCGCGCGGATCGCCGCCCGGCAGCGCTCCGTGGCCCGAAGGATGATCAGTTGAGCACCACCGAACTCGGCCTCGCCGAGGCCCACGACACCTCCATCGAGGAGCGGTACGAAGCCGTCCCGCTGCTCAAGGACAAGGTCATCGTCCTCTCCGGCGTCGGGCCCGGGCTGGGCCGCTCGCTCGGCACCGAGGCGGCCCGGATGGGCGCCGACCTGGTCCTGGTCAGCCGGACCGAGAGCCGGCTCGAGAAGATGGCCGAGGTGGTCCGCTCGCACGGACGCCGCGCGCTCGTCGTACCGACCGACATCACCGACGAGGACTCCCGCGCCGCGCTCGTCGCGAAGGCGCTCGACGAGTTCGGCAAGGTCGACTGCCTGCTCAACAACGCCTTCGCGATCCCACCGATGGACCCGATCACCCAGATCAAGGTCGAGGACCTGCGCCGGGCCAACGAGACCAACGTCTTCGCCCCGTTGCGGCTGGCCGCGCTGTTCGCCGACGCGCTGTCCGCGAGCAAGGGCTCGGTGATCATGCTCAACTCGTGCGTCTCGTTCAGCTCGCAGCCGGAGTACGCCGGCTACAAGCTGTCCAAGGGCGCGCTCGAGCACCTCGCCTCGTCGCTGGCCACCGAGCTCGGCCCGCGCGGCATCCGGGTCAACAGCGTCGCGCCGTCGTACATCTACGAGGACGTCAACCGCGGCTACTTCGACTTCCTCGCCGCGGTCGAGGGCAAGACCCACGAGGAGATCTACGCCGACAAGGCCGGGCCGACCGACCTCAAGCGGCTCGCCTCGTCGGAGGAGGTCGCGCGGGCGACGCTGTTCCTCGCCTCCGACCTGGCGTCCGCGGTGACCGGCCAGATGCTCACGGTCGACTGCGGTGAATTTCATGACTGACGCCCACGATGGTTGAGGAGCTCGCGCTAGCGAGCGTCTCGAAACCTCGCACGTCGAGGCTGGCTCTGGATCGAGTCCCAGGGCCGGGTCACCTGGTTTCGAGACAGGCGCTAGCGCGCCTTCCTCAACCACCGGGACGCTCGGTGGTTGAGGAGGTCGCTCTGCGACCGTCCCGAAACCCCGAGCCATTGAGGCCCGCATGAGCGACAACATCATGGTGCGCGAGCGCCCGGACGTCGGGTCTTATGAGGACATCTTCGCCGCGGCCGAGCGCACGACCGGACTGTCCGACCCGGGCGGTACGGCGCACGAGGAGGGGTTGCGGGTCCTGGTCGAGGACCTGGCCTCGCCCGAGGCCGGGCTGACTCCCCGCGGGAACTACTTCCAGCGCTCGGAGGTCAAGAGCGCTCTGGTGGGCGTGCTGCTCACCCAGGCGGCGTTCACCAAGCACCCCGAGCACGCCGACGTGCCCATCGAGCGGCCGATCTTCGTGATGGGGCTGCCGCGCACCGGCACCACCGCGCTGCACCGCCTGCTGCACGCCGACCCCCAGGCGCAGGGGCTGGAGATGTGGATCACCCAGTTCCCGCAGCCGCGGCCGCCGCGCGAGACCTGGGAGGACGACCCGGTCTTCGCGATGATGCAGAAGGCGTTCGCGGCGCACCACGTGGAGAGCCCCGAGTTCATGGGGATCCACTACATGGATGCCACGTCGGTCGAGGAGTGCTGGCGGCTGCTGCGGCAGACCGGCAAGTCGAACTCCTACGAGTCGCTGGCCAACCTGCCGCGCTACTCGCAGTGGCTGCAGGGCCAGGACTGGACCGACGCCTACGCGCGGCACAAGCAGAACCTGCAGCTGATCGGACTCAACGACCAGGAGAAGCGGTGGGTGCTCAAGAACCCGTCGCACATGACGGCGCTCGACGCGCTGATGGCCGTCTACCCGGACGCGCTCGTCGTCTACACGCACCGCGAGCCGGTCGTGTGCATCGCGTCGTCGTGCTCGCTGTCGGCCGAGACCACGGCCGGCCACTCGGAGACCTTCGTCGGCGGCGTGATCGGCCGGACCCAGCTCGACCTGTGGTCGCGGGCCTTCCACGCCTTCCACGACGCGCGGGCGGCGTACGACGCCGACCAGTTCGCCGACGTGGCGTTCGCCGACCTCCGCAAGGACCCGCTCGGCGTGACCCGGGCGCTGTACGAGCAGTGGTCGCTGGACTGGACGCCCGACGTGGAGGCGGCGATCACCGAGATCGACCAGGAGTCGAAGGCCGGCGCCGCCGCTCCCAGGCACGACTACTCGTTGAAGGACTACGGGTTGATCGAGAACCAGGTACGGAAGGCGTTCGACCGGTGAACAAGAAGCGTGTCGTGATCTGGGGCACCGGCGTGGTCGGCAAGCTCGTCATCGCCGAGGTCGTCAAGCACCCGGCGTTCGAGCTGGTCGGCGTCGGCGTCTCCAACCGGGACAAGGTCGGCCGCGACGCGGCGGACATCTGCGGACTCGACCAGCCCACCGGCGTGCTCGCCACCGACTCGGTCGACGAGCTGGTGGCGCTGCGGCCGGACGCGCTGGTGCACTACGGCCCCACGGCGCAGTACGCCGACGAGAACATCCGGGTGATGTCGGCGTTCCTCCGCGCGGGCATCGACGTCTGCTCGACCTCGATGACGCCGTGGGTGTGGCCGACCATGGCGCAGACGCCCGCCGCGTGGGTCGACCCGATCACTGCGGCGTGCGAGGAGGGTGGCGCGTCCTGCTTCACGACCGGGATCGACCCGGGGTTCGCCAACGACCTGTTCCCTATGACGCTGATGGGGCTGTGCGGCGAGGTCCGCTCGGTGCGCGCGTCGGAGCTGCTCGACTACACCGACTACGAGGGCGACTACGAGGACGAGATGGGGATCGGCCGGCCGCCGGAGTTCACACCGCTGCTCGAGATCCCGGAGCTGCTGATCATGGCGTGGGGCGCGACGGTGCCGATGATCGCGCAGGCCGTCGGCATCGAGCTCGACGAGATCACCACGACGTGGGAGAAGTGGGTCACCGACACCCCGCGCAAGACCGCCAAGGGGGTGATCGAGCCGGGCAACGTCGCGGCGATCCGGTTCACGATCAACGGTGTGTACGACGGCCGCGAGGTGATCAGCCTCGAGCACGTGAACCGGATCGGCCTCGACGCCGCCCCCGAGTGGCCGTCCGGCAACGGTGACGATGTCTACCGTGTCGACATCGACGGCTCGCCCTCGATCAGCCAGGAGACGGCGTTCCGGTTCTCCGACGGCTCCGGGCGGGCACCCGCGGTGGCCGGCTGCCTGGCCACCGGGATGCGCGCGCTCAACGCCGTGCCCGCCGTCAACGAGCTCGGCCCCGGCTGGGTGACCCCGTTGGACCTGCCGCTGATCCCTGGCGTCGGCACCATCCGCTAGACGTGCAGCCGCCCCGGTTCGTCCGGCCTAGCCGCGGGCGGCCCTCACGACTGCTGCCACGGTGTCGTCCTTGTTGTCCGCGTGCGCTGACACGACATGGATCCTGAAGGTCCTGGTGCTGCCGGGCCTGGCGCCCCTGTGCTTGGTGACCTTGACGGTCAGGGTGGCTGACTCGTCGGACTTCAGCGCGTCGGTCCGGTAGGTCCCGTCGAGGACGGAGCGGGTGACGTTCACGCCTCCCGCGAAGTAGGTCACGTTGAACTGGGCGTTGCGCCCGGTGCCGGTGACCGCCATCCGGTCTGCCGAGTCGCCCCGGTTCGTCAGGCGGACCTCGAACGTCACGCTCTTGGCGTGGCCCTTCAGCTTCGAGGTCACCCGCTGATCGGAGACGTCGTAGCTGCCCTGGCCCACGAAGACGCCCTTGACCTGGCGGATCTCGGCGTCGGGCCGGTACCGCGGATCGGCGCCGACGCCGGGGCCGCCACCACCGCCGGGGCCGCCGCCACCGGTGATGACTCCGCCGGCGTCCTTGGTGCCGATCGTGAGGACCTGGCTAGCGGTGCCGGTGTTCTGGGCGGCGTCGGTGA
>JAWWPK010000521.1:0-5918 GCA_033854925.1 Nocardioidaceae bacterium
GAGACGATTCGTCTGCGGTCTGACCTGACTTCCGCGGAGCGGGTGGTCAGACGAATCGGGGTCAGCCGCGCGAGCTGCGTTCGGAGCGGCCCCGGACGATGCCGATGAACGTCTGGACCCGCGGGTCGTCGTTGCCGACCAGCCAGGTGAGCCCGACCTGGGTCGAGGGCAGGTCGGTCACCGTCCGGTGGGTCACGTCCTTGCGGTGGTGCAGCCGGGCCAGCGACATCGGGACCACCAGCACGCCGGTGCCCGCGGCGACGGTCTCGACCGACTCGCGGAGCGTGAGCCCGGTCCAGTCCTGGTGCTCGCCGGCGAGGTCCTCGGTGGTGACCTCGTCGAGCAGCGTCAGCTCGTTGTCGACGTTCATCACCGCCACGGGCAGCTCGTCGTAGAGCGGGATCAGGTGCAGGCCCTCGCGGTCCACCGGCAGCCTTACCAGCGCCACGTCGAGCTCTCCGGACCGGACGCCCTGCTCCTGGACGTCCTCGGTGACCGGCACCACCTCGATCGGCTCACGCTGCCGATCGCGCCAGGTGCCGGCCCACTTGTCCGGCGTGGCGCCGGTGACGAAGCCGAGGCGGAAGGTCACGCCGCCGTCATCGGGCGACGTCGAACCGGTCGGCGTCCATCACCTTGGTCCACGCCGCCACGAAGTCGGAGACGAACTTCGCCTGCGCGTCGTCGCTGGCGTAGACCTCCGCGATGGCACGCAGCTGGGCGTTCGAGCCGAAGACGAGGTCGACGTCGGTCGCCGTCCACCTCACGTCACCGGTGGCGAGGTCGCGGATCTCGTAGACGTTCTCGGCCGACTGCGAGGCCTTCCATTCGGTGCCAGGAGCGAGCAGGTTCACGAAGAAGTCGTTCGTGAGCGTGCCCCGGCGGTCGGTGAGCACCCCGTGCGTCGTGCCACCCACGTTGGCTCCGAGGGCCCGCAGGCCGCCGACGAGGACCGTCATCTCCGGGGCGGAGAGCTGCAGCAGGTTGGCCTTGTCGACGAGCAGGGTCTCTGGTGAGAGCTTCTCGCCCGCACGGAGGTAGTTGCGGAAGCCGTCGGCCCGCGGTTCGAGAACCGCGAACGCGTCGACGTCGGTCTGCTCCTGGCTGGCGTCGGTGCGGCCCGGTGTGAACGGGACGCTCACATCGTGGCCGGCGTCCTTCGCCGCCTTCTCGATCGCCGCGGAGCCGGCGAGGACGATGAGGTCCGCAAGGGAGACCTGCGCACCACCGGCGCCGTTGAACTCGGCCTGAACCCCTCCGAGCTTGTCGAGCACGGTGGCCAGCTCGGCCGGCTGGTTGACCTCCCAGTCCTTCTGCGGCGCGAGGCGGATGCGCGCGCCGTTGGCGCCACCCCGCTTGTCGGTGCCGCGGAAGCTGGCCGCGGACGCCCACGCCGTGCGGACCAGCTGGTCGACGGGCAGGCCGGTGCCGATCAGCTTGTCCTTGAGCCCCGCGACGTCCTCGTCGGAGACCACGGGCCCCGCCTGCGCCGGGACGGGGTCCTGCCACAGCTGCGGCTCGGCGACCGAGGGGCCGAGGAAGCGCGAGACCGGGCCCATGTCGCGATGGAGCAGCTTGTACCAGGCCTTGGCGAAGGCCAGCCGGAACTCGTCGAGGTTCTCGTGGAACCGGCGGGAGACCTTCTCGTACTCCGGGTCGAAGCGGAGCGCCAGGTCTGTCGTGAGCATCGTCGGCCGGTGCTTCTTCTGCGGGTCGTGGGCATCGGGGATGGTCTCCTCCGCGTCCTTGGCGACCCACTGGTGCGCGCCCGCGGGGCTCTCGGTCAGCTCCCACTCGTGGCCGAAGAGGTTGTCGAAGAAACCGTTGCCCCACTGGGTGGGCGTGGCGGTCCAGGTGACCTCGATGCCGCTGGTGATGGTGTCCGGCCCCTTGCCGGTGCCGTAGGTGTTCGGCCAGCCGAGGCCCTGGCCGACGACCGGGCAGCCCTCGGGCTCCGCGCCCACGTAGTCGCCCGAGGCGGCGCCGTGGGTCTTGCCGAACGTGTGGCCGCCGGCGATCAGCGCGACCGTCTCCTCGTCGTTCATCGCCATCCGCTTGAAGGTCTCGCGGATGTCGCGGGCCGCCTTGAGCGGGTCGGGCTCGCCGTTCGGGCCTTCGGGGTTGACGTAGATCAGCCCCATCTGGACCGCACCGAGCGGGCCGGACAGCTCTCGGTCGCCGCTGTAGCGCTCGTCGCCGAGCCAGCTGTCCTCGGGACCCCAGAAGATCTCCTCGGGCTCCCAGACGTCCTCGCGGCCGAAGCCGAAGCCGAAGGTCTCGAAGCCCATGTCCTCCAGGGCCACGTTGCCCGCGAGGACCAGCAGGTCGGCCCAGGAGATCTTCTGGCCGTACTTCTGCTTGACCGGCCAGAGCAGCCGGCGGGCCTTGTCGAGGTTCGCGTTGTCCGGCCAGCTGTTCAGCGGCGCGAACCGCTGGGCTCCGTCACCGGCGCCGCCACGACCGTCCTCGATCCGGTAGGTGCCGGCCGCGTGCCAGCTCATCCGGATGAACAGGCCGCCGTAGTGGCCGAAGTCCGCCGGCCACCAGTCCTGGGACGTGTTGAGGACCTGCTTGAGGTCCTGCTTCAGCTCCTCGACGTCGAGCTCGGCGAACTTCGCCTTGTAGTCGAAGTCAGCGCCCAGCGGGTTGCCCCGCGGGGAGTGCTGGTGGAGCACGCTGAGGTCGAGCTGGTTGGGCCACCAGTCCTGGTTGGTGCGCGGCCGGTGCCCTTCGGGCTCAGGGGCGTCGATGACCGGGTTTTCGCTCTCAGACACGTTCGGTCCTTCTCCTGTCGTCTCGCGGACTCGTTCAGGCACTTGCTGTGCTCGTGGTGCAGTCGGGGCAGGTGCCCCAGTAGATGACCTCGGCCTCGTCGATCACGAAGCCGTTGCTCTCCGAGGCGGTGAGGCACGGGGTGTCTCCCACGGCGCAGTCGACGTCGGCGATCGCCCCACAGCCACGGCAGACCACGTGGTGGTGGTTGTCGCCGACCCGGCCCTCGTAGCGCGCGACGGCACCGAGCGGCTGGATCTTCCTGATCAGCCGCGCCTCGGTGAGCGCCTTGAGCACGTCGTAGACCGCCTGGTGGCTGATGTCGCCGGTCTCCGTGCGCACGGAGGTGATCAACGC
This sequence comes from Nocardioidaceae bacterium, assembly GCA_033854925.1. Taxonomy (GTDB): domain Bacteria; phylum Actinomycetota; class Actinomycetes; order Propionibacteriales; family Nocardioidaceae; genus Nocardioides. The sequence goes on from JAWWPK010000521.1 coordinate 3,130, forward strand.
GTCGGTGTCCGCGTGCGGCAGCCGGCGTACGGCGTCGAGCACCGCCACCCGCTGCTGCGTCACGCGCAGCCCTGCGTCCCGGAGCGACTGCTCGTGGCGGGCGGGGGAGGTCACTCGTTCACCCAAGCGCATTTACTTGAATCATTCAAGACTTGTGCTGCCCGAGTCGCCCGGGAAGCAACGAACCCACCCCCATCAGGGAGGTGGGTTGCGTGGTGTCTGGTGTCCGAGGGGGGACTTGAACCCCCACGCCCGTTAAAGGGCACTAGCACCTCAAGCTAGCGCGTCTGCCAATTCCGCCACCCGGACGAGTGCGCCCGGAACGATAGCAAAGAAGCACCCCCGCTTCCGCATCCCCGGAGGGTCCGAGGCCGTCGTCCGTGACATGCTCGGAGACATGGCCGAGGCTCAGTCCGACGAGGTGAACCAGACCGAGGTCGTGGACCTGTGTCGCGACCTGATCCGGATCGACACCACCAACTTCGGCGACGACTCCGGGCCGGGGGAGCGGAAGGCGGCCGAGTACGTCGCGGGGCTGCTCGAGGAGGTCGGGATCTCGACCCGGCTCTACGAGCGGGACCAGGGTCGGACGTCCGTCATGGCGCGCTGGGGAGGCGAGGACGGCGACGGGTTGCTGCTGCACGGCCATCTGGACGTCGTACCCGCCGAGGCGAGCGACTGGCAGCTGGACCCGTTCTCCGGGGAGATCGAGGACGGCTACCTGTGGGGCCGCGGGGCCGTCGACATGAAGGATTTCGACGCGATGCTCCTGACCACGGTCAGGCAGCGCCAGCGAGAGGGCCGCGTCCCCAGCCGGCCGATCACGCTCTGCTTCACCGCCGACGAGGAGGCCGGCGGCCACCGGGGCGCGGAGGTGCTGATCAACGAGCATCCCGAGGAGTTCGAGGGCGTCACGGACGCCGTGGGTGAGGTCGGCGGCTTCAGCACCACCGTGCGCGGCCGGCGGGTCTACCTCATCGAGGCCGCCGAGAAGGGCATGGCCTGGATGAAGCTCACGGCCCGCGGACGGGCGGGCCACGGGTCGATGATCAACGACGACAACGCGGTGGCCCGGCTGAGCGCGGCGGTGGCGCGGCTCGGTGCCTACGAGTGGCCGATCCGGCTGACGCCGACGATGGAGGTCCTGCTGGGCGTTGTCGCCGAGCTGTCCGGGGCCGAGGTGACGCCGGAGAACGCCCGCAGCCTGGTCGACGAGTTCGGTGGTGCGACCCGCATGCTCGGCGCGGTGATCAGCAACACGGTCAACCCGACGATGCTGTCTGCCGGCTACAAGGTGAACGTGGTCCCGACCGAGGCGACCGCCCACATCGACGCGCGGTCCCTACCGGGCTACGAGGACGAGTTCTTCGACACGTTGAAGGAGCTGATCGGGGACGGGATCGACGTCAGCTACCTGTCCAACCAGCCGCCCTGGGAAACGCCTTACGACGGTGCGCTGGTCGACGCGATGCATCGCAGCCTGCTAGCCGAGGACCCGGACGCGATCGTCGCTCCCTACCTCATGAGCGGCGGGACCGACGCCAAGCACTTCCGCAAGCTCGGGATGCGCTCCTACGGCTTCGCGCCGCTGCGACTGCCGGCCGACCTCGACTTCACGGCGCTGTTCCACGGGGTCGACGAGCGGGTGCCGACCGACGCGCTCGAGTTCGGCGTGCGGGTGATGGACCGGTTCCTCGACGACGTCTGAGCTCACGGGTGGTTCGACGAGACCATCCAGAAGTGTTCCTTGCCGGCGGCGATGTCGCGCTCCTCCACGATCCCGAGCCCGGCGGCGTAGAACTTCTGCGAGATCACCCGCGGCTCAAGGCGGCTCCACTCGAGGGTGCGCACGATGTTGGTGTACCGGCCACCAGGGGTGTTGACCCGGCCCAGCCGCTGCACCACCCAGGCCTGGTCCTCGGCCACACCCTTGGAGAACTCCATCCGTGTCGCGGTCGACGGCCGCGCGTCGACCGGCATGATGATGCCCGCCTCCGCGCCGTCCACGCCAGCGGTCCAGGAGCCCTCGCGGCTGTCCAGGGTGCCGTGCCGGTCGTACGTCGCGGTGTCCTCGCCGAGGTACCAGACGTTGCCGAGGTCGTCATCGGCGTACCAGTCGTCAGTGGCCTCGGCCAACGTGCCGTTCGGTCGCCGGAGCACGTCCCGGACCACCACGGCGTGGACGCCGGCGATCGTCACGGTCCGGGGCGTCACGCGCACCTTTTCCGCGAAACGCTCGTCGCCGTCGGTGCCGCGCAGCCGGGTGACGAGTCCAGGAGTGAGCGGGTAGTAGGGGTTGTCGACCGGATGCGTGAAGTGCGCCGGGTCGAACGCCGGGGCCGTGGACCGGGTCGACTGGTCGGCCGACGACGTCCCCGTGAACATCGTGACGGTGGCGGCCGCGATGCCGGCCAGGGCGAGTGACGCCAGAACGGTGCGGGTGGTGGTCATGGCGTCGACGGTGCCGTATGCGCGCTGAACGCACCCTGAACCGGACGGGCTCAGGCGGTGCGGACCGCCCGGATGATCTTGCGGCGGAGCACGATGCGACGAGTGCCGTCGGCGGCGATCCGGACGCGGTCGAGCTCCCAGCCGCCGTGCTCGGCCTTCTCGACCAGCACCCTGGTCACGACGGTGCGTGGGAACTCCCGCGAGAACGTCACCTTGTCGAACTCCCACTCGACGCCGCGGTTCGGCCGCGGCCCCTGGGCCTCACCTGTCCAGTGCGCGGGGATCATGGCTTCTCGGGGTCCCCGCGGAAGTGCGATCCCCCCGCGCGCACCGCGTCC
>JAWWPK010000522.1:0-10889 GCA_033854925.1 Nocardioidaceae bacterium
CCTGAGCTCGGCGTTGGGCTGCCGGACGGCGTGCCGCTCTGCTGGTCGATGATGAGCGTGTCGCGAGGGGTGGGGTCGCCCCCCGCCGCGGACGCCACGAGGTTTCCCGCGACGAAGGCTCCCAGGGGCAGCACGAGGGCAAGGGCGACGAAGATCTTCCAGAAGCGGTTCATGACAGACACGATCTTGCCTGAAGGTGGGGTAGCAGTGAGAGTGCGATGAGAGGTCTCTCATCGCCGGAGGCCCGAGCCACGAGGAGGTTCACGTGCTGGTCCCGTTCAGCGTCGCCGATTTCATCGACCGTGCCGTGCAGGTCTACGGCGACCGAGTGGGCGTGGTTGACGAGCCCGATCAGCCTGCTCCGTCGCTCGGTGACCTGACCTACGCCCAGGTCGGCGACCTGGCCCGCCGCCAGGCCGCGCACCTCGACAGCCTCGGCGTCGCCTCCGGCGACCGGGTGGCAGTGGTCTCCCACAACAGCGCCAGGCTGTTCACGTCGTTCTTCGGTGTCTCCGGCTTCGGAAGGGTGCTGGTCCCGGTGAACTTCCGGCTCCGACCCGACGAGGTCAGCTACATCGTCGAGCACTCCGGCGCGAAGGTGCTCTACGTCGACCCCGAGCTGGACGACGCCCTGAAGGACGTCACGGCCGAGCACCGGTTCGTGCTCGGTCAGGACGACGACCTGTTCGCACCCTCCGCGGCTGATGGAGGCTCGGAGCCCGAGCCGTGGCAGCACGACGAGAACGCCACCGCGACGATCAACTACACCTCCGGCACCACCGCCCGGCCCAAGGGCGTGCAGATCACGCACCGCAACATCTGGACCAACGCGGTCACCTTCGCGCTGCACGCCGGCGTCACCGACCGCGACGTCTACCTGCACACGCTCCCGATGTTCCACGCCAACGGCTGGGGGATGCCGTTCGCGATGACCGGGCTGGGCGTCCAGAACATCGTGCTCCGGAAGGTCGACGGCGCCGAGATCCTGCGCCGCGTCGACAAGTACGGCGTCACCGTCATGTGCGCGGCGCCGGCGGTCGCCTCCGCAGTGCTGGAGGCAGCGCAGACCTGGGAGGGCGAGATCCCCGGTCGCGACAAGGTCCGGATCATCATGGCCGGCGCCCCGCCGCCCACGAAGACCGTGGTCCGCGTGGAGGAGGAGCTCGGCTGGGAGTTCATCCAGATCTACGGCCTGACCGAGACCTCGCCGCTGCTGACGGTCAACCGGGCCCGCGCCGAGTGGGACGAGCTGTCCAGCGAGGAGCGCGCTGCGAAGCTGGTCCGCGCCGGCATGCCCGCGATCGGCGTGAGCCTCAAGGTCGAGGTGCCCGACGATGACGAGCACGGCACCGGCGAGGTGCTGGCCCGCTCGAACGTCGTCCTCGAGGGCTACTGGGAGCAGCCCGAGGAGAGCGAGCGGGCGCTCAAGGACGGCTGGTTCCACACCGGTGACGGCGGCGTGATCGGCCAGGACGGCTACCTCACCATCTCCGACCGGAAGAAGGACGTGATCATCACCGGCGGCGAGAACGTCTCCTCGATCGAGGTCGAGGACGTCCTCTTCTCGCACCCGGCCGTCGCCGAGGTCGCGGTCATCGGCGTCCCGGACGAGAAGTGGGGCGAGACGATCAAGGCCCTGGTCGTGCTCGCCGAGGGCGAGGAGGTGACCGAGGCCGACCTGATCCGGTGGTGCAAGGACAAGGCCGCAGGCTTCAAGGCACCGACCTCGATCGAGTTTCGTGACGAGCTCGCCCGCACCGCGACCGGGAAGCTGCAGAAGTTCAAGCTGCGCGCGCCGTACTGGGAGGGCCGCGAGCGCCAGGTCAACTGACTGCGCCGACTAGACGAGTAGGTCCAAGGGGTCGTGCAAGCGAGCGGCGCTCAGCGCCGCGCTGGCAAGGCGCCGGCGCGATGACAGACTGGGTGTCTTTCGAGCGTCGGCAACGCCGCCAGCGTGGATGCTGGGCGTCGCGTAGCGTGCGAGCACTTGGACCTACTCGTCTAGCCTCACCCCGTGCCCACGCTGAGCGAGCTCGTCGACCTGCTGCACGGCTGGTACCCGCCCGCGACCGCGGACTCGTGGGACGCCGTCGGGCTGGTCTCAGGCGACCCGGACCAGCCGGTCAGCAAGGTGATGTTCGCGGTGGACCCTGTCCTTCCAGTGGCGCAGGAGGCCGCCGAGTGGGGCGCGCAGCTGCTGGTGGTGCACCATCCGCTGTTCCTCAAAGGCGTGCACGGGGTGGCCCGGACCACCCCGAAGGGCCGCACCCTCGGCGCCCTGCAGGACGCCGGGTGCGCGCTGCTGACCGCGCACACCAACGCCGACCAGGCGGTGGGCGGGGTGTCGGAAGCCCTCGCGGCGGCGCTCGGGCTGACCGACGTCCAGCCGGTCACCGCGGTCAGCAACCAGAGCCTCGACAAGCTCACGACCTACGTCCCGGTGGCGGACGCCGAGCGGGTGCGGCAGGCGCTGGGACAGGCGGGCGCAGGGGTGATCGGCGACTACGACAGTGCGTCGTTCTCGACTCCTGGGGAGGGCCGGTTCCGGCCGCTCGAGGGGGCGCACCCCACCGTGGGCGAGGTCGGGACGCTCGAGGTCGTGGACGAGGTGCGGATCGAGTGCGTGCTGCCGCGCGCGGCCAGGCCCAGGGTCGTCGCGGCGATGCTGGCCGCGCACCCCTACGAGGAGCCGGCGTACGACGTCGTGGAGCTGGCGGACCCCGGCACGGCGGCGACCGGCAGCGGCCGGATCGGCACCGTCGAGGAGACCACGCTCGATGGCTTTGCGCGGGCGGTGGCGGAGGCGCTGCCCTCGACCGCCCACGGCGTCCGGGTGGCCGGCAACCCCACCAGGGTGGTCCGCCGGGTGGCCGTGTGCGGGGGAGCGGGCGACTTCCTGCTCGACGCGGTCCGGCGCACCGACGCCGACGCCTACGTGACCAGCGACCTGCGGCACCACCCGGCGAGCGAGTTCCTCGAGCACGACGGGCCCGCGCTGGTCGACGTGGCGCACTGGGCGGCCGAGTGGACGTGGCTGCCGGTGGTGGCCGCGCGGTTGGCCGCGGCCGTGGGGGATACGGTGGAGACCCGGGTCAGCACCACGTGCACGGACCCATGGACACTCCACCTCCACCCTTCGGGCCACACAGGAGAAGACCTCTGAAAGCCGACCCCGCCGCCCAGCTGGCCCTGCTGGAGCTCCAGGAGCTCGACTCGCGAGCCGACCTGCTTCTCCACCAAAGGCAGGCGCTCCCCGAGCTGGCCGAGATCGCGACGGTGACGGCCCAACGCTCCGAGCTCGACGGCCGACGCCGGGACGCGCAGATCGCGGTCGAAGACCTCACCGCCGAGCAGACCAAGGTCGATGCGGACGTCGAGCAGGTCAAGACCCGGCGGGTCCGGGACCAGCAGCGGATGGACCAGGGGCAGATCACCAACCCCAAGGATCTCGAGCACATGCAGGGCGAGCTCGTGTCCCTGCAGCGCCGGATCACCAGCCTCGAGGACGACGAGCTCGAGGTGATGGCCCGGCTCGAGGATGCCGAGAAGGAGCTCGACTCCCTCACCGGCCAGGTCGCCGACGCCGACGAGCGGCTCACCGCGCTGAGCGGCACCCGTGACATCAAGACCCAGGAGCTCGACCAGGAGCTCAAGGCCCTCGCAGCCGATCACGGCCCCAAGGCGGCGGGGATCCCCGAGGACCTGCTGGCGCTCTACGACCGGCTGCGGGCGTCCAAGAACGGCGTAGCCGTCGGCGCCCTGCGACACCGCGAGTGCAGCGGTTGTCGCCTCGCCCTCGACCCGACCGAGCTCTCCGCGATCCGCTCCGCCCCCGCCGACGAGGTGCTCCGGCACGAGGAGTGCCAGCGGATCCTGGTCCGCACCCCAGAGTCAGGACTATGACCGGGCCGACCTCCGTCATCATCGAGGCCGACGGCGGGTCCCGCGGCAACCCCGGCCCCGCGGCGTACGGCGCAGTGCTGAAGGACGCCGGCACCGGCGCCGTGATCGCCGAGGACGGCACCGCGATAGGAGTTGCGACGAACAACGTCGCCGAGTACTCCGGGCTGATCGCCGGGCTCAAGCTCGCCGAGGAGTTCGCGCCGGAGGCCGACGTCGAGGTGCGGATGGACTCCAAGCTGGTGGTCGAGCAGATGTCGGGCCGCTGGAAGATCAAGCACCCCGGCATGCGGCCACTGGCCATGGAGGCGAGCCGGCTGGCGCCGTTCGGCACGACGTACACCTGGGTGCCGCGTGAGCGGAACAAGCACGCCGACCGGCTGGCCAACGAGGCTCTCGACGGCAAGCGCAGCGGCGTCACGGCGGCTGGTGCGGCGCTGGTCGACGAGCCCGACACCGAGTCCGCTGTCGAGGAGGCCGAGAAGCCGACCCGCGGCTGGGGGCCGCTGCCCGGTGGCCCGCCCACCACGCTGGTCCTGGTCCGGCACGGCGTCACGCCGCACACCGCGGCCAAGAAGTTCTCCGGCGGCCTCAAGAGCTCGAACCCCGGGCTCAGCGACGAGGGTCGCGCCCAGATCCGCACCACGGCCGACTGGTTGGCGCCGATCGCCGAGGGCGTCGCCGCGGTGGTCGCCTCGCCGGTGCGCCGCACGCTGGAGTCCGCCGAGATCATCGCCGAGATGCTGGAGAAGAAGGTCGACGTCGAGCCGGCCTTCGCGGAGATGGAGTTCGGCGGCTGGGACGGGCTGACCTTCGCCGAGGTGGCCGAGCGGGACCAGGCCGGCCTCGACGCCTGGCTCGGCTCGCTCGACATCGCGCCCCCGGGCGGCGAGTCGTTCCGGCAGGTCGAGGAGCGGGTGCTCGCCGGCCTCAAGCGGATCCGCGAGGCGTATCCGGGCCAGACCGTGGTGGTGGTCAGCCACGTGACCCCGATCAAGACCCTGGTCGCCACGGCGCTCCAGGCCCCGCTGGAGTCGGTGGTGTCCCGTATGCAGCTGAGCCCGGCGTCCGTCACCGTGCTGTCGTTCTTCCCCGACGTGGACGGGGAGGCGCGCGCCTTGATGCGGCTCTACAACGCCCGTCCGCCGGGCGACGACGCGTTCTCGACGGCCGCCTCGGCCTGGTGACGCTCCTCCTCGCGCTTGCGGCGCTTGCCCTCGTGCATGGCGACCACTCGCGCGATCGGGATCTCGTGCCCCTCGGCCACCAGGTCGGCGGGAAGGGCCTGCGGTGATGCGGTGGCGGCGGCCCAGGGGTCGTCGCCGGACAGCCGCTCGGCTGCGGTCAGGATCGTGAGCTCCCCGGGCCGCACCTGCTCGAGCTCGTCCCAGGTGACCGGGAAGGACACCGGGACGCCGGGCCGGACCCGAGGGCTGTACGCCGCCACCACGGTCGCGCCACCGGCGCGCGTGGAGTCGACGAACACCTTGCCGTCCCGCTCCTCGCGGACGAACTCGGTCGTCGCCACCGTCGGGTCGAGGCGGGCGGCGCGTGCGGCGATGGCGCGGGTGGCCGCGGCGACGTCCGGGATCTCGGCGGCGTCGGTGAGCGGGACGAACACGTGCACGCCCTTGGCGCCACTGGTCTTCACCCCGCCGGAGAGCCCCGCGTCGTCCAGCACCTGCCGGACGAGCAGCGCCGCTGTAACGGCCATGCGAAACCCGTCCAGCGGCTCGACGTCGTCGGGCTGGTCCAGATCGAGGATCAGGTGGGTCTGCCGGTCGCTGTCCACGGGGATGAGCGCCGGGTGGTACTCGACCGCCCGCTGGTTGGCCAGCCACACCAGGGTCCGCCGGTCGTCGCAGACCGGGTAGTGCACCTCGCGCTTTGAGGCGTTCGCCCAGACCGTCGTGGTCCGGATCCAGTCGGGGGCGTACTTGGGCAGGTTCTTCTGCATGAAAGGTTCCTGGCCGAGCCGGGCGCGGACCACGGACAGGGCTCGGTCCTGCAGCTCGGGCAGCATCCGCTCGTGCACCGCGTCGAGGTAGCGGACGAGGTCGCCCTTGGTCGCACCGGCGCCGTCGAAGACCGGCTGGTCGAGGTGGGAGAGCTTGACCCCGGCCAGCGCCGACGATTCGTCTGCGTCCACACGGAGACGATCCCACGTCAGACCGCAGACGAATCGTCAGAGGTCGCTGACCACCACGTCGAGCTGGACCGCACCCCTCGCGCCGTCCGCGACCTCGACGAACCAGCCGAGGTCGCGCAGCGCCTCGGCCAGGCGGGCCGGGGTGCGCGGGTGCGCGCCGTCCTCGAGCAGCGCGCGCACGATCCGGCCCTTGGTCGCCTTGTTGAAGTGGCTGACCACCTGGCGCCTGCCGCTGACCTCGTGCAGCACCCGGACCGTCGCTACGCGGGCGAGACCGGCGGGCCGCCAGAACGCGGCGTACATCCCGCTGCGCAGGTCCACCAGCAGCCCGTCGCCGACCAGGTCCCTGATCTCCGGTCCGAGCGCGTCCCGCCAGACGCCGGCCACGGTGCCGAGGCCGGGCAGGGCGGCGTCGCCGGAGAGGCGGTACGCCGGGATCCGGTCGGTCGGCGCGACCAGCCCGAACAGGCTCGATATCACCCGCACCCGCGACGTCGCCCGCCGCCGGGCACCGGCCGAGAGGCTCGCGACTCCGAGGGCGTCGTAGAGCACCCCGGCGTAGACCGCGTCCGCCCGGGCGGTCGGCGCGGAACGCAGCGAGGCGTTGAGCTCGACGAGCTCGAGCTGGGACTTGGGTACCTCGAGGACGGCGGCGGCCGTGGCCGGGTCGCCGGCACACAGCGTGACCAGTGCGTCCAGCACCCGCTCGCGAGCGGGCGTGAGCGAGGTGGCGGACAGACCGCTGAGGTCGAGCGGCTTGCCCCGGCGGGGGGACGTCTTGCCCTCGCTGGGTGGCAGCAGGATCAGCACAGGGCTGAACATTAGGGTGGAAGACATGTCGAGCAGCCGCGTGGTCCGGGTCCGACCGGCGGAGGACGGCGTCGCGCCGCAGGTGCTGCGCGACGGCATCGCCGAGATCCAGCACGAGCTCGAGGTCAGTCCGGAGTTCCCGGCGGAGGTCGAGGCGGCCGCGGCGGCTGCGGTCGCGAACCCTCGGCTGCCCGACCTCGACCGCACCGACCTGCCGATGGTGACGGTCGACCCGGCGGGCGCGATGGACCTCGACCAGGCGCTGCACCTCGCGCGCACCGACGACGGTGGCTACGTGCTGCACTACGCGATCGCCGACCTCGCGGCGTTCATCACCCCCGGCGACCCGGTCGACGTGGAGGCGCACCTGCGTGGCCAGACGCTGTACGGCGCGGACAGCCGGATCCCACTCCATCCGACGGTGATCTCCGAGAACGGCGGCTCGCTGCTGCCCGACCAGGTCCGCCCGGCCCTGCTCTGGTCGATCACCATGGACGGCGAGGGTGCGCGCACCGACGTACAGGTGGAGCGCGCGCGGGTGAAGAGCCGGGCCCAGCTCGACTACCCCGGCGTGCAGAAGCTGATCGACGACGGCACCGCCGACGAGTCCCTGATGCTGCTCAAGGAGGTCGGCGAGCTGCGGCTCAAGCGCGAGCAGGCCCGCGGCGGCGTCTCACTGCCGCTGCCGGAGCAGGAGGTCGACACGGTCGGGACGGAGTGGGAGCTGACCTACCGCGACCTGCTGCCGGTCGAGGAGTGGAACGCGCAGATGTCGCTGCTCACCGGCTTCGCCGCGGCGTCGCTGATGATGTACGCGCGGGTGGGGTTCCTCCGCACCCTCCCGCCGCCGTACCCGCGTGACGTGCAGCGGCTGCACCGCACCGCGCACGCGCTGGGCATCGAGTGGCCGGCCGAGCTGATGTTCCCCGACTTCATCCGCGGGCTCGACGCGTCCAAGCCGACCAACGCCGCGATGATCTCGGCCTGCACCCGGCTGCTCCGCGGCAGCGGGTACGTCGCCTTCGACGGCGAGACGCCGGCGCAGCCCCTGCACAGCGCACTGAACGCCGAGTACGCCCACGTCACCGCGCCACTGCGCCGGCTGGGCGACCGCTACGCCTCGGAGATCTGCATCGCTCTCTGCGCCGGCACCGAGGTGCCCGACTGGGTGCACGCCGCCCTGCCCGACCTGGCCAAGACGATGCAGGAGTCCTCGCAGCGCGCCAACCGCTACGAGCGGATGATCCTCGACCTGGTCGAGGCCGGCCTGTTGCAGCACCGCGTCGGGGAGAGCTTCGCGGCGGTCGTCGTCGAGGTGAACGAGAAGGAACCGACGCGGGGCATCGTCACCGTGGCCGACCCCGCCGTCGAGGCGCCGGTGGTCGCGGCATCCGAGATCCCGCTGGGCAGCGACGTCCGGGTCCGGCTGACGACCGCCGACCTGGCGACTCGCAAGGTCGAGTTCACCCTCGAGTGAGCTCCACGAACTGACGCAGCTCGCCGTCCGGCGCCTCCCACGCCGCGCGGAACCCGGAGTGCAGCTTCCGCTCCGCGACCTGGTCGGGCGTCGCCCACACGTGGTCCAGCGACTCCGACAGGTGCGACAGGTGCACCGGGCCGGTGGCGACCGCGAGCACGGTGACGTACTCCCAGCCGCCGCAGCTCGCGACGTACGTCGACTGCACCTCGACGTCGTGACGGCGGATCGCCATCTCCTCGCCGGCCTCGCGCAGCGCCGCCTGGACCGCGCTCTCGCCGCGCTCGCGGGCGCCGCCCGGGATCGACCAGGTCGTGCCCTGGTGCGCCCAGCCGGCCCGCAGCTGCAGCAGCACCGTGCCGCGGTCGGCGACCAGCAGTCCGGCCGCGCCGCGTCGTCCCCAGTGCGCGTGGCCGTGCGCACACGTGGCCCAGGTCATGCTCATATCCTGCCGTCCGTACCTAGACTCGCCGCCCGTGGAGTCCTCTTCAGCAGATGTGATCGTCGTCGGGGCCGGGCTGGCCGGAATGGTGGCCGCGGCCGAGGTGGCCGACGCCGGCCGATCGGTGCTGCTGCTCGACCAGGAGGGCGAGCAGAGCCTGGGCGGCCAGGCGTTCTGGAGCCTCGGTGGGCTGTTCCTCGTCGACAGCCCCGAGCAGCGCCGGATGGGGATCAAGGACTCCCACGAGCTGGCGCTCCAGGACTGGATGGGCAGTGCGCAGTTCGACCGTCCGGAGGACCACTGGCCGCGCGCCTGGGCCGAGGCGTACGTCGACTTCGCGGCCGGCGAGAAGCGCTCTTGGCTGCGGGGAATGGGCCACCGGTTCTTCCCGGTCGTCGGCTGGGCCGAGCGGGGCGACGGCCGGGCGGCTGGTCACGGCAACTCGGTGCCGCGGTTCCACCTGACGTGGGGGACCGGGCCGGGCGTGGTCGAGCCCTTCGAGAAGCGGGTCCGCGGTCACGTCGCCACCGGCCGGATCACGTTGCGGTTCCGGCACCGCGTGGACGGCCTGGTCGTCGACGACGGGACCGTGACCGGCGTACACGGCCGGACTCTGGCGTCCGACCCAGCCGAGCGCGGCCGACCCACCAACCGTGACGAGCTCGACGACTTCGAGGTTCGCGGCCAAGCGGTCATCGTCACCAGTGGTGGCATCGGCGGCGACCACGACCTGGTCCGCAAGGCCTGGCCGGCGCGGCTCGGTACGCCGCCGAAGACGATGGTCGCCGGCGTACCGGCGCACGTGGACGGGCGGATGCTCGGCATCACCGAGGCGGCCGGAGCCCGGGTGATCAACCCGGACCGGATGTGGCACTACGTGGAGGGGCTGCGCAACTGGGACCCGATCTGGGAGAACCACGGCATCCGGATCCTGCCCGGGCCGTCGTCGCTGTGGCTGGACGCCGGGGGCAGCCGGCTGCCGGCGCCGTACTTCCCGGGGTTCGACACCCTCGGCACCCTCCAGCACCTGCGCGAGACCGGCTGGGACTACTCGTGGTTCGTGCTCACCCAGAAGATCATCGAGAAGGAGTTCGCGCTCTCCGGCTCCGAGCAGAACCCTGACCTGACGGGCAAGGACCTCAAGCTGTTGCTCGGCCGGGTCGTCTCCAAGGGTGCTCCGGGTCCGGTCGAGGCTTTCAAGGAGCACGGCCAGGACTTCGTCGTCGCCGACTCCCTCGACGAGCTGGTCGCCGGGATGAACGCGATCGCCGACCCCGACGTCCCGCCGCTCACGGCTGCCGAGCTGCGCCCGGTGATCGAGGCGCGCGACCGCGAGATCGACAACGCCTTCTCCAAGGACGCGCAGGTCACCGCGATCCACGGCGCCCGCAAGTACCGCGGCGACAGGCTGATCCGGGTCGCCTCGCCGCACAAGATCCTCGACCCCAAGGCCGGACCGCTGATCGCCGTCCGGCTCAACATCCTGTCCCGCAAGACCCTCGGCGGCCTCGAGACCGACCTGTCCGGCCGCTGCCTGCGCGCCGACGGGACTCCGTTCCCGGGTCTGTACGCCGCCGGCGAGGTCAACGGCTTCGGGGGCGGCGGGATGATGGGCTACAACGCCCTCGAGGGCACCTTCCTCGGCGGCTGCCTGTTCTCCGGCCGGGCCGCCGGTCGTGCTGCTGCCGCCGCGGTCGGATAGTCCCTGACGTTCGTGTCAGCGACACGCCGTACTGCTGACCGGAACGTCAGGGACTATCCCGCCGCAGCGGGCTCCACCAGCTCGACCAGGTCGGCGATCGAGTCGACCACGCGGGTGGGCCGATAGGGGAACCTCTCGACGTCCTCGGGGCGGGTCGAGCCGGTGGTGACGAGCACGGTCCGCAGTCCGGCCTCGAGACCGCTGATGATGTCGGTGTCCATCCGGTCGCCGACCATGACCGTTGTCTCGGAGTGCGCCTCGAGCCGGTTGAGGGCCGAGCGCATCATCAGCGGGTTGGGCTTGCCGATGAAGTACGGCGCCCGGCCGGTCGCGGTGCGGATCAGTGCCGCCACCGACCCCGTGGCCGGGAGCGAGCCGGCCGGCGAGGGTCCGGACACGTCGGGGTTGG
>JAWWPK010000523.1:0-8900 GCA_033854925.1 Nocardioidaceae bacterium
CCACCAGGACCACGCCCGCACCGTTGTCGTCGGCATCGACGATCACCGCCTCCGGCCGCACCAGCACCGTCACGTCCGTGCCTGCGGTCGGGAGGCCACCGACGGCGTCGACAGCGACCGGCTGGCCGAGCACCTGCACGCGGCCACCGTCCGTCATCACGCCGGGAAGCCGGTTCATGGTGCCGACGAACTCGGCGACGAACGGCGTCGCCGGGCGGTCGTAGAGCTCGGCCGGGGTCGCGCACTGCTCGAGCCGTCCCGATCGCATCACACCGACCCGGTCGGCCATCGAGAGCGCCTCCTCCTGGTCATGGGTGACGAACACGGTGGTGACGCCGAGCTCGAGCTGGAGCCGCCGGATCTCCTCGCGGAGCTGCTCGCGGACCTTGGCGTCGAGGGCCGAGAGGGGTTCGTCGAGCAGGAGGACCCGAGGGCGTACGGCGAGGGCGCGCGCCAGTGCCACGCGCTGCTGCTGGCCGCCAGACATCTGATGGGGGTACTTGGCGGTGTGCTCGCCCAGGCCCACGAGGTCGAGCAGCTCGGAGGCGCGCTGGCGCCGGCTGCTCCCGCCCTCGCCGCGCATCCGCAGCCCGAAGGCGACGTTGTCGGTGGCGGTCATCGTCGGGAACAGGCTGTAGGACTGGAACACCATCCCCATGTCGCGCTTGCTGGCGGGCGTGCGCGAGATGTCCTTGCCGTCGACGAGGACCTGACCCGACGAGGGCTGGTCGAAGCCGGCGAGAAGGCGCAGCGCTGTCGTCTTGCCGCACCCGGACGGGCCCAGGAGGGCGAGCAGCTCACCCGGCTCGATGGTCAGGTCGAGCCCGTCCAGCGCCGACATCGAGCCGAACACCCGGCGGACGTTGCGGTACTCGACCGTTGTGCCCGTGCTGACGAGCTCGGACGGAGCGCCTGGGATGCGGACGGCGGTCTGATCGGCCATGAGTCAGGTGCTCCTGGTGTTCGGACGACGGTTGAGGAGACCGAGCAGCAGCAGCACGACCTCGACGAGCAGCAGGCTGAAGACTGACACCGCGGCCTGCACCTGACCTGACTGGGTGGGCAGCTGCACCAACCAGACCGGGAAGGGCTTGGTGTAGAGCAGGATCGAGGAGATCGTGTATTCGCCCATGACCAGCGCGAAGCACAGGAAGCTGGCGTTGACGATCGCGGTGCGCAGCGAGGGGGCGATCACGCGGAACAGCACGGTGCCCCAGCCCGCCCCCAGGTTGCGGGCCGCCTCGACGAGGGTCCGGGTGTCGATCGAGGTGATGCCGGCCTCGATGGCGCGATAGACGAACGGCATCGCCAGGACGACGTAGAGGAGGGCGAGCAGGAACGGGTGGCTGTCCTCACGCAGGAACCGCAGGATCTCGAAGACGAAGCTCTTGTCGGCGGTCGGGGTCTTGGGGGCCACGGTGCCGTAGACCGCGCTCACGCCGACCACCAGCACGATCGGGGGGAAGACCAGCGGCAGCAGGGTGAGCACCTCGACCAGCCCCTTCCAGCGGGGCAGCCGCAGGTGCAGCAGCAGCTGGGTGGGCACCATCAGCAGGAGGGTGATCAGGATTGCAACGACCGCGATCTCGAGCGAGTAGGCCAGAGACCCCCCGAGTCCGACCTGTGCGCCTCGCGGCGGGCGGAAGATCTCCCGGTAGGCGTCGAACGTGATCCCGCCGTGCCGGTCCTTCAGCGTGTAGGCGATCGCGGCGAGCAGCGGGCCGAAGAAGTAGATCGCCGCGAGCAGCAGGACGATGCGATCACCGACCCGGCCGAGCCGCCGGCGGCGTACGGGTGACGACGCGGGAGCCGGGTTGTCGCCGACCGCGACCTCGAGCGCGCCGGGCATGCTGGCCGTGCTCACGCCAACCACCTCGAGGTCCGCCGTTGTAGCCACTGGTAGGCGATGGTGAGCGGCAGCACGATCACGATCATGGCGAGCGCGAGGGCCGCCCCGAGGTTCTCCTGGTTGGCGAGCAC
The DNA here is from genome assembly GCA_033854925.1 of Nocardioidaceae bacterium. GTDB lineage: Bacteria > Actinomycetota > Actinomycetes > Propionibacteriales > Nocardioidaceae > Nocardioides. The sequence continues at coordinate 1,981 of JAWWPK010000523.1, forward strand.
GTTGCCGGACAGCACCGCGTGGATCCGGATCGTCACGATCGGGAACGAGCTGTTGACGGCGTACGCCGTGGCGAACGCCGAGAACGACGAGCAGAAGAGCAGCAGCAGGGAGCCCAGGAAGTTCGGCAAGAGGACCGGACCGGCCACCAGCCGCCAGTAGCTCCAGCGGCTGGCGCCGAGGTTCTCCGCGGCCTCACCCCACTGGGGCTTGAGCCCCTCGAGGGCAGGCATCGACACCAGCACCATCAGCGGGATCAGGAAGTAGAGATAGATCAGGCACAGCCCCGACAGCTGGCCCAGCTGCAGGTGCAGGTCGTCCTGGACCGAGATGTGCAGGTGGTCGCGGAGGAAGACCGTCGCCATGCCCGAGTTGGCGTCGAGCGTCGCGATGAAGAGGAAGGCCAGCGGAATGCCGCCGAAGTTGGAGAGGACAGCTGCCGCCGAGGCAACCAGCTGGCGCAGGAAGCCCCCGCTGTTGACGACGGCGACCGCGAGCAGCAGCCCTGTGACGGCACCCACCAGGGCGACGATCGCGCTGAGCTTGACGCTGGTCTCCAGCGAGGTCAGATAGACCCCGTGCAGCGACTCGTGGATGTTGGAGCCGGTGAAGCTGGTCTTGGTCTCCTTCACGAACTGCTGGGTCACCGGGTCCCGAACGGCCTTGCCGGTGGTCGTCTTGCGAAAGGCCTCCCACAGGATGAACCCGATCGGGACGAGGAAGACCAGCAGCACGTAGCTGAGGAACGGCAGCAGGCCGAGCCAGGCAAACCCCGCACGGGGGCGCCTGACCCGACCTGCCACCGCAGCTGAGCCTTGAGCCATCAGGAGACCGCGGCCGACCACTTCTGCGCGACGACCTGCTGCGCGGCGGTGATCTGGTCCTGCGTGGGCACGAACGGCGCAGTGTCGTCCACCGGCGGGATCTTCGCCACGGCGTCCGCGTTGGCGGTGCCGTCCGCCTGCATCGCAACGAGCTCGATCGGGCGGGCGTACCCCTGCAGCCAGCCGTTCTGGCCACCGTCGGCGTCGTGGCTGTAGAGGAACTCCTCCCAGAGCCGCGCCGCCGCCGGGTGCGGGGCGTTGAGGCTGATCGCCTGGGAGTAGTAGGCCGAGACCAGGCCGTCGGCCGGGTCGGACACCTGCCAGTCGACGCCTTCCTTCTTCAGCGCGTCGGTCTCTCCGGCGTTGAGGTAGTCCCAGTCGAGGACGATCGGCGTGGCGCCGGAGGCGACCGTGGCGGGCGTGACCTCGGTCTTGTTGAAGATCGCCTCGTCGTTGAGCTTCTTGACGAAGTCGATGCCGGGCTGGATGTCGTCGGCTGAGCCGCCGTTGGCCAGGGCCAGCGCCCAGACCGCCTCGAACGCCGAGTTGGACTGGGTCGGGTCGCCGTTGAGGGCGACCAGCCCCTTGTAGTCGGGGTTGTCGAGCTCAGCGATGGTGGTCGGGCAGGTGGTCACCTTGGCGGCGTTGCAGCCGATGGAGACATAGCCGCCGTAGTCGCTGGTCCACAGGCCACCCTCGTCCTTCTGGCCCTCGGGGATGTCGGCCCAGGTAGCGACCTGGTAGGGGGCGAACAGGCCGTCCACGGCGCCCTGGAGCGCGTAGGAGTTGCCGATGTCGACGACGTCGGGGGCGCTGGACTGGCCAACGGTGGACTTCAGGGCGGTGATCTCGTCGCTGCTCGAGCCGTCGGGGTTCGCGCTGTTGACCTTGATGCCGTACTTCGCCTTGAAGGCGTCGATGATCGCGGCGTAGTTGGCCCAGTCGGGGGGCAGGGCGATGACGTTGAGGGTGCCTTCTTCCTGGGCGGCCGCCACCAGGGCGTCCATGCCGCCGCCGTCGTCCGCCGACTGCGCCTTGGCCCAGTCGCCGGCGTTCGCCGGGGCGCTGCTCTCCGAGCCTCCGCTCGAGGCGGATGCGCTGTCCGTGTTCGTGTCCGACGCGCCGGCGTTAGAGGAGCTGTCGCCCCCGCACCCCGTCATTGCTGCGCTCAGGGCGATCGTCGCACCGAGCGCGCCCCACCATTTCCGGTCCATTCATGCTCCATCTCTCGGGCCGGGGCCACTCGTCGCTCCGGCGATGACAACGTGCGGCAACGCGGGGTTGCCGACCTTTCGCCGTCGTGTCGCCACAGTGAACACCCCGCGAACGACGAGGGGAAGAGCCCGTCCGGGGGTGGTCAGCCCCGTCTCCCGCTCCGTCACCCCGGCATCTCGGGAGTGGCCACGTGGCGGCGACCCACCCTGGGAGGCTCGGCGACCCGTGCGGTATGAAGCGACCTATGAGCGGCATCCCGGTGCCTGACGAGCGGACCATCTACTCGTCTCACCGTCATGACGAGGATGCGAGCGGTCCCGGCTCAGCGGCCGCGCCGGTCCACCCGCTCCCACGGCCAGTCGGTGGCGAGCCAGCGTGCGACGGCGTCCGCTAGTGGCAAGTCGAGGCCCGACCTGTCGGCCCGCACCCAGGAGTGCACCGTGACGTCCCAGTCGTCGGAGGCCGAGGGATACAGGTAGACGCACCCGATGACGTCGTCGTCGGCCGGGTCGAGGACGGTGAAGGTGAATCCTGTGCCGTGCGTGAAGTCGTCGGCATGGCGGCGAAGGTCGGCGAGGTTCTCCTCGAGTGTCATGCCCGTGCGCGGTGGCCAGCGGCCGTCAGCGAAGCCGGGCGTGGAGCGGATGTGCTCGATGCTCGACATCCAGGCGGCATGATCGGCCTGGTTGTGCTGCGGCCCCAGCGGTTCGAGGTGGAACTGCTCGGTGACCAGTGAGGTCGGCGGCCCGAAGCCCACCGGCACGAACCCTTCCGCTGTCATGGGCGGACCGTACGTGCCTGCACAGACTTCCTGCACTCGAGTTCTTCCTCGGGAGATTGCCGAGCCGATGCTCGTGTTCGATCGCGTGTCTTGCCCAAGTACTGAAGGAACGCAGGCAACCTGCCTGCCGTCACGCTCTGCACGGCTCCGAATCGGGTCTTCTTTCAGTAGTTCGGCAGGAGTTGGGCTCATTCAGCCGGTGAAGTCGTCGATCGCTCGCTGACGCGTGCGCCGGCGCTCCCACAACCCGCAGCCGACCATCACGATCGCGGCCAGGACGGCACCAGCGAGGACGTCGACGACGTAGTGCTCGCCGTAGTAGACCAGCGTCGTCGACATGGCGATCGGGTAGAGCACGAGCAGGAACCGCAGTGGCGTGCGCAGCCGCCAGATGCCGTACATCGCCACCAGGAACGTGATCCCGGCGTGCAGCGAGGGCATCGCGGCGACCGGGTTTCCGACGCCCTGCAGGACCAGGTCGAAGCGACCGAAGCCGAGGTCGCGCCAGCCGCGACCGGTGAGCCGCGGGATCGCCTCGTGGATGAAGCCCTCCTCCGAGGCCATCCACGGCGGTGCCATCGGGTAGACGATGTAGCAGACCAGGGCGCCGAAGTTGATGGCCAAGTAGCGGCGCATCCAGCGCAGCCACTCCTCGCGCTTGCGCACCCACAGCACCGCCGCGATGGTCAGCCCGGTCAGGAAGTGGCTGGCGTAGACGGTGGTGAAGAAGACGTCGTACCAGCGCGGATCGCTCTCGCGCAGGCACGGGTTCCCGCAGAGCGCGTGCTGCAGGCTCTCGGTCGGCAGCGTGTTGCCGCCCCCGAAGAGGCCGGAGAGCCACTCATCGAACCGGATCGGCATCGTGACGTGGACCGGCAGCGCGAGCTCGTCGGTGAGGCCGCGGCTGTAGAAGTAGATGACCAGCCCGACCATCGGGATCGACCAGTCCCGGACGAAGCGAAGGTGGTAGCGCCGGGGGGCCTCGATGTTCCAGGCGATGGTGCCGAACCACAGCCAGACGAACACGGAGATGGTGTCGTTGGGGATGCCGAGCAGCTCGGTGTACGCCGCCAGCACGACGGCGTAAACCGTCATCGCGAGGACCCGGACCTGGCGCCGGGTGACAGGTGGCAGCGCTACGGCCTCGGGAACCGGACCCGTCTCAGCGTCCTCCTCGAGCCCCTGCGCCACGCGCGAACATTACGTGAACGTGGGGCGGCCGCCGGCCGCAGGGTTTCGACCCGCGCGGTCGCGCCCGAGCAAGCTCGGCCGCGCGCGCTTGCTCAACCACCGGCGAACGGACCTGCCCTCGTGCCTCGGGCGGCTCCGTTCAATCGAGCGGGTCCAGGGCCTCGTAGGTCGTGACCGCGCCCGCCAGGTCGCGCAGATGGTGGCTGCCGTCGCCGAGCAGGTGGTCGAGCGCGGTCAGGTGCGCGGTGTACATGCCGACGGAGTACTCCATCGTCATCGCGATCCCACCGTGCAGCTGGATCGCCTCTTGGCCGATGTGCCGGCCGGCCCGGCTGACCTGCAGCGACACCCGCCGGGCGGCGTCCGCGACCGCCGACGGGCTCTGCCCATCCTTGTTGGCTTGCGCGACGACCATCGTGGCCCAGTCGACCATCGAGTGGGTGAGCTGCAGCGAGACGTACATGTCCGCGGCCCGGAAGGTCAGCGCCTGGAACGTGGACAGGGGCACGCCGAACTGCTTGCGGCTGCGGAGGTACTCGGTCGTGGTCGGCAGCAGGAACTGCATGGCACCCAGTGCCTGGTTGGCAGCCATCACCCGGGTGATGTCCTGGACCGTCGAGATGCTGTTGGTCAGGTCGGCGCCGGGCTCGCCCAGCGGCGTTGCCGCGGTGCCGTCGAAGCGGACGCGGGCGGCCCGCGTGCCGTCGTAGGCCGGATAGCCGGCGCGGTCGGCGTCTGCGCCGTCGACCACGAACAGCCCGGTACCTCCGTCGGTCAGCGCCGCACTCACGACGAGCACATCGGCGCGGGCACCGTGCAGCACCGGCTCCTTGACCCCGCTCACAGTCCACGAGTCGCCGTCCTGGGCAGCGGTGACCTGCTCGGCAGCCGGCGTCCAGCCGCGGCCCGGCTCGTCATGCGCGAAGGCGAGCACGCTCTCGCCGGCCGAGAGCGCGCCGAGGAGCTCCTGGCGCTGCTCGGGGGTGCCACACGCTGAGACCAGCCCACCGGCCAGCACCACCGACGTGAGATAGGGCTCGGGCGCGATCACCCGGCCGAGCTCCTGGCAGACGATGCCGATCTCGACCGGGCCCGCGCCGACGCCGCCGTCCTCCTCGGAGAACGGCAGCCCGAGCAGTCCCATCTCGGCCATCCGCACCCAGAGCTTCTCGTCGAAGCCGGGGTCGTCGGCGACGGCCTGGCGGCGGTTCTCGTAGTCGCCGTAGGCCTTGCCGACCAGTCCTTTGACGGCCTCGCGCAGGGCGTCCTGCTCGTCGTCGTAGAGGAAGTCCATCGTCGTCGTCCTCTCAGAGACCCAGGATGTTGCGGGCGATGATCTGGCGCTGCACCTCGTTGGAGCCGCCGTAGATGGAGGCCTTGCGGAGGTTCAGGTAGAGCGGAGCGGCGACCCGCTCCCACTCGGTCAGGTCGCTGTCACTGGAGTCGAGGGCTGCGCCGCTGGCCAGGCCGGCAGGACCGGCCAGGTCGAGCACCAGCTCGCTCACCTGCTGCTGCAGCACGCTGCCCTTGAGCTTGAGCACCGACGACGCCGGGTCCGGCTTGCCCTCGACCGAGTTGGCCGCCACCCGCATGGTGGTCAGCTCGAGCGCCAACAGCTCGTTCTCCAGCTCGGCGATGTGGGCGCGCAGCAGGGGGTCGTCGGCGAACCGGTCCTCGGCGAGTCCCTTGACGCGGCCGAGCACCCGCTTGATGATCCCGGACGGCGCGACGCCGACCCGCTCGTTGCCGAGCAGGAACTTCGCGATCGACCAGCCGCCGTTGAGCTCGCCGACGAGGTTCTCGCCGGGGACCCGGACGTCCTCGAACCAGACCTCGTTGACCTCGTGGCCGCCGTCGATCAGCTGGATCGGCCGGACCTCGAGCCCCTCGCTCTCCATGTCGATGAGCAGCATCGAGATGCCGGCCTGCTTCTTGGCGTCGGGGTCGGTGCGCACCAGCGTGAAGATCCAGTCGCCGTACTGACCGAGCGTGGTCCAGGTCTTCTGCCCGTTGACCACCCAGTCGTCGCCGTCCTTGACGGCGGTGGTGCGCAGCCCGGCCAGGTCGGAGCCGGCGTCGGGCTCGGAGAAGCCTTGCGACCAGAAGATGTCGATGTTCGCGGTCTTCGGGAGGAACTCCTTCTTCTGCTCCTCGGTCCCGAACTGCGCGATGACCGGCCCGATCATGCCGGCGTTGAACGCGAGCGGCGTCGGCACGCACGCGCGCTCCATCTCCTCGCGCCAGAGGTGGTACTGGATCTCGGTCCAGTCCTGGCCGCCCCACTCGACGGGCCAGCGGGGTACGGCGAGCCCGGCGGCGTTGAGGGTGCGCATGCTCTCGACGAGCTGGTCCTTGGTCAGCTCCCGGCCCGCGGCGACGGTGTCCCTGGTCTCCTCGGAGACCTTCGTCGTGAAGAACTCGCGCATCTCGTCACGGAACGCGCGCTCCTCGTCGGTCAGCTCGAGCTGCATGGTGTCCTCGCTCTCTGGGCCTTTGCTACTGGCCAGTACACACCATGTACCCAGCGCGGTCCGCAACAGGATCGGGCCGGGCAGCGTTGATGATGCATGCAGGCGGTGGTCGAGGAAGGAGCGTGGGTGGCGGAGCGGTCCGCACCGGACTTCGACGGCTGGGTCGCGGTGCGCGGCCCGGCGCTGCTGCGGCTCGCCTACACCCTGACCGGCAACACCGCCGACGCCGAGGACGTCGTGCAAGAGGCGCTGGCCCGGGCCCTGCCGCGCTGGGGCCGGATCTCTCAGGTCGGCGACGTCGACGCGTACGTCCGCCGGATGGTGGTCAACGCGCACACGTCGTGGTGGCGCAGGTTCCGTCGACGGGAGTCGCCGGTGGAGCAGGTCCGTGACTCGGTGGCGACCGCTCCGGGCGGGCTGCCTCCCGACCAGCGGGCCGG
>JAWWPK010000524.1:0-4382 GCA_033854925.1 Nocardioidaceae bacterium
GTACGACGACGGCATGGACGTACGCCGCGAGGTGCTCGGGACCGAGCACGTCGACCGTGCGACCGCCAATGCCACCGAGTTCACCAGCGACTTCCAGGAGCTCATCTCCGAGTACGCCTGGGGCACCATCTGGACCCGCCCCGGCCTCGACCGGCGCAGCCGCTCGCTGGTCACCCTCACCGCGCTCGTCGCCGGGGGACACCACGAGGAGCTCGCGCTGCACGTGCGGGCAGCGCTCACCAACGGGCTCACCGTCGACGAGATCAAGGAGACCCTCTTGCAGACCGCGATCTACTGTGGCGTGCCCGCCGCCAACACGGCTTTCCGGATCGCCCAGGGCGTGCTCGAGGAGCTGCCCGGTGAGTGACGCCTTCCTCTACGCAGCGGCTCGCACTCCGTTCGGCCGGTTCGGTGGTGCGCTGGCCGAGGTGCGCCCGGACGACCTGGCCGCCGTGGCGATCACGGGGGTGCTGGCCAAGGCACCTTCGTTGGACCCGGCGGCGATCGAGGACGTGGTCTGGGGCTGTGCCAACCAGGCGGGTGAGGACAACCGCAACGTGGGCCGGATGGCGGCGCTCCTCGCCGGACTGCCGGTCTCGGTGCCCGCGGTGACGGTGAACCGGCTCTGCGGCTCTTCGCTGGACGCGGCGATGCAGGCGTCCCGGACCATCGAGGCCGGCGATGCCTCGGTGGTGCTGGCCGGTGGCGTGGAGTCGATGACCCGCGCGCCTTGGGTGCTGCCGAAGCCGTCGCGCGCGTTCCCGGCGGGGAACGTCACCGCGGTCTCGACGACGCTGGGGTGGCGGTTGGTCAACGACCGGATGCCGGCGGAGTGGACGGTCTCGCTCGGCGAGGCCAACGAGCTGCTGGCGGACCGGTTCGCGATCTCCCGCGAGCGGCAGGACGAGTTTGCCGCCCGGTCCCACAACCTCGCGGCCGCGGCCTGGAAGGCGGGGTTCTACGACGACCTCGTGGTGCCCGTCCCTGGTGCCGACCTCGCCCGGGACGAGGCCATCCGGCCCAACTCCAGCGCCGAGAAGCTCGCGGGGCTCAAGGCGTCGTTCCGGTCCGACGGCACCATCACGGCCGGGAACGCCTCGCCGTTGAACGACGGCGCCTCCGCGGTGCTGCTCGGCGCCGAGGGCGCGGTCCCCGGTCTCGACCCGATCGCCAGGGTCGCCGGCCGGGGCACCCATGCGCTGGCGCCGCAGGACTTCGGCTACGCACCCGTCGAGGCGGCCGAGAACGCGCTGGCCAGGGCGGGGATCGCCTGGGGCGACGTGGCGGCCGTGGAGCTGAACGAGGCCTTCGCCGTCCAGTCGATCGCCTGCGTGGACGCCTGGAAGGTCGACCCGGAGATCGTCAACGCCAAGGGCGGCGCGATCGCGATCGGCCACCCGCTCGGCGCCTCGGGTGGCCGGATCCTCGGCACCCTCGCGCACCGGCTCCGCGAGTCCGGCGACCGGTGGGGCGTGGCCGCGATCTGCATCGGCGTCGGCCAGGCGCTGGCAGTGGTGCTGGAGAACGTCGGTGACGGCGTCTCGTGACGAAGACCCTCTTCCTCGACGGTGACTCGGGGCCGGACGAGGCGGTCGCCGACGTACCGGACGGCGCGACGGTGCTGGTCGGTGGCTTCGGGCCGGCCGGGATGCCGTACGCGCTGATCGACGCGCTGATCCGGCAGGGCGCCACCGACCTCACGATCGTGAACAACAACGCCGGCAACGCGGACACCGGGCTGGCCGCGCTGCTGGCCAAGGGCCGGGTCCGGAAGGTGATCTGCTCGTTCCCGCGGCAGAAGGACTCCTGGGTCTTCGACGGCCTCTACCGCGAGGGGAAGATCGAGCTGGAGCTGGTGCCACAGGGCAACCTGGCCGAGCGGATGCGGGCCGCGGGTGCGGGGATCGGGGCCTTCTTCTGCCCGACCGGGGTCGGCACACCGCTCGCGGAGGGCAAGGAGACCCGGGAGATCGACGGGCGCACGTACGTGCTGGAGTACCCCATCCATGGCGACGTCGCGCTCATCGGCGCGCACAAGGCGGACCGGATGGGCAACCTCGTCTACCGCAAGACGGCGCGCAACTTCGGGCCGGTGATGGCCACCGCCGCGTCGACCGTGGTGGCCGAGGTGCGAGAGGTGGTGGACCTCGGCGGGCTCGACCCCGAGGTGGTCGTGACGCCGAGCATCTACGTCGACCGGGTGGTGACCACATGACGCTCTCCAAGAACGAGCTGGCGGCGCTGGTCGCCCGGGACATCGAGCCCGGGTCGTACGTCAACCTCGGCATCGGCCAGCCGACCACGGTCGCCGACCACCTCGAGCCGGGCTCCGGCATCGTGCTGCACACCGAGAACGGCATGCTGAACATGGGGCCGGCCGCGAAGCCGGGGGAGGAGGACCTCGACCTCACCAACGCCGGCAAGGAGCCGGTGACCGAGCTGCCCGGGGCGGCCTACTTCCACCACGCCGACTCGTTCGCGATGATGCGCGGCGGCCACCTCGACGTCTGTGTGCTCGGCGGGTTCCAGGTCTCGGCCGGGGGCGACCTGGCGAACTGGCACACCGGTGCGCCGGACGCGATCCCCGCGGTCGGCGGCGCGATGGACCTCGCCATCGGCGCGAAGCGGGTCTTCGTGATGATGAGCCTGTTCGCCAAGGACGGCTCGGCCAAGCTGGTGCCGAGCTGTACCTACCCGCTGACCGGGGTCGGCTGCGTGGACCGGGTCTACACCGAGCACGCGGTCTTCGAGATCGCCCCCGGTCAGGACGACGGCGTCGTGGTCCGCGAGACGTTCGGCACGTCGTACGACGAGCTCGCCGAGCGGCTGGACGTGCCCCTGAGCAGGAAATCCAAGGGTTCGTAACAAGTCCCCACAACCTGTCCACACCGCAGCGGATCCGCCGCCGCAGCGGAACACTCGGATCCGTGGAGTTCAGCGCCGCGTGGTGGGCGATCGTGCTGCTCAGCGGCGTGCTCAGCGTGGTGCTGCTGGTCGGGTTGTACCGCAACGGCCGCGGGCTGCGGATGCTCGTGCTGGCCACCGCGTTCGCCTGGTCGGCGATCGTCGTGCTGGTCTTTTCGCTCACGGGTCCGGGCGAGGGGTGGCTCTACGTCTCCCGTCATGTCGGACCGCCCATCCTGATCGCGCTGGCTCTGGCGCAGTGGCCCCTCAGGTGGGACGAGCGCATCGAGCCGCGTGGTCGGCAGGGCCGGCTGGCGGCGCTGGCGGCGCTGGCCGTCCTGGTCCTCGGCGCGGGCTCGATCGCCCTGGGCGTCACTGCATTCCCCGGCCGGCTGCCCTGGATCGTGGATCCGGCAACGGGACACTTCCGTCCGGTCGTCTACGCGGTGGTGCTGGTCGTCAACCTGGTCTGCGTCGCGGTGGGGCTGCACGGCGTCGCGCGGCGCGGCGACCGCTCCCGAGTCGAGGTGTGGGCGCTCGTGGCGGGCCTCGCCTGGCTCGGGGACGTCGCCTTCGTGGGGATGGTCGACGACCGCTTCGGCGTGGCCTACTACGGCTCGCGACTCATGGCGGTGCTGGCGTCCCTCATCGTGCCGGCGAGCATCCTGTTCGACACCTGGCGGCTGCACCAGCGGCTCACCGCCGGCGCCGCGAACCTCGAGGCCCAGGTGAACCGGCTGCTGGAGGCGCAACGGATCCGGGACCACGTCTCAGCCGTGGTGAGCCACGACATGCGCGCGCCCCTGGCGGGCCTGCACGGCTACCTCGAGCTGCTGGTCGACGACGAAGGGCTGGACGAAAAGCTGGTGAAGCGGATGCACGAGCGCTCGCTGATGCTGACCCGGCGACTGACGCTGATGTGCGAGGACCTGCTGGCCGCCACCACGACCGAGCACAGCGACCTGGTCATCACCCCGGTCGACCTCGACCTGTCGCAGCAGCTGGTCGAGTGCGCGAGCGGCTTCCCCGACCTCGACCTGCGCATCGCGTGCCCTCGCGGCGTCCACGTGCACGCCGACCCGCTGCGGCTCCAGCAGATCCTGAGCAACCTGGTCCGCAACGCGCAGGTCCACGGCGCCGAGCCGATCACGGTCGATGTCTCACCGGACCCGCGGACCGTGACCATCAGGGTCTCCGACGCCGGCGAGGGCGTGCCCGAGTTCTTCATCCCTCGGCTGTTCGAGCGGTACTCGCAGGGCGCCCGGGCCACCACCGGCGCCGGGATCGGGCTCTCCGTCGTGCACGACCTCGTTCAGGCGCAGCGGGGCACCATCCGCTACGACCTGACCCAGCCGGCGTTCATCGTCACGTTGCCGGTCGGCGCGCCGGCCGAGCCGCCTCCGGTGGGCCGGGTGCTCACCGCGCCGCGCCGCAGGCACGCCACGATCTGACGAGCTCGAGGAGTGGTGGGCCGCCCC
>JAWWPK010000525.1:0-2655 GCA_033854925.1 Nocardioidaceae bacterium
AACGTCGCGGCCCAGGCCACCACGCTCGGCAAGCGGTTCGCGACTGTCGCCGACGAGCTGCTGGTCGGCCTGCAGCGCGTCGAGGAGCTGCTCGCGCGCTACCCGCTGCGCGGCATCAAGGGGCCGATGGGCACCAGCCAGGACCAGCTCGACCTGCTCGACGGGGACAGCGCGAAGCTGGCGGAGCTGGAGACGAGGGTGGCCGAGCACCTCGGCTTCGACCACGTGCTCACCAGCGTCGGCCAGGTCTACCCGCGCTCCCTCGACTTCGACGTCGTCTCCGCGCTCGTGCAGCTGGTGTCGGCGCCGTCCAACCTCGCCACCACGATCCGGCTGATGGCCGGCCACGAGCTGGTCACGGAGGGTTTCGTGGAGGGCCAGGTCGGCTCGTCCGCGATGCCCCACAAGATGAACACCCGGTCCTGTGAGCGCATCAACGGCCTCGCCGTCGTGCTCCGCGGCCACCTCTCCATGGTCAGCGAGCTCGCCGGCGACCAGTGGAACGAGGGCGACGTGTCCTGCTCCGTCGTACGTCGGGTCGCGCTGCCGGACGCGTTCTTCGCGGCCGACGGGCTGTTCCAGACCTTCCTCACCGTGCTCGACGAGTTCGGTGCGTTCCCGGCCGTGATCCAGCGCGAGCTCGACCGCTACCTCCCGTTCCTGGCCACCACCAAGGTGCTGATGGCCGCGGTCCGCAACGGGGTCGGCCGGGAGGCGGCGCACGAGGCGATCAAGGAGGCCGCGGTCGGCGTGGCGCTCGAGATGCGCCAGGGCGCGGCCGACAACGACGTGCTCGCCCGGCTGGCCGCCGACCCGCGGCTCGGTCTCACCGCCGAGCAGCTCGAGGGCCTGGTTGCCGAGCCGATCTCGTTCACCGGAGCCGCCGTGGCGCAGACCCAGGAGGTCGTGCGCCGGGTGGCCGAGGTGACCGCGCGACACCCCGAGGCGGCGGTCTATGCCCCCGGCGCGATTCTCTAGAAGCTTGCTGCAATGGTCCGGGCACAACCGGACATGTGAGTGACGTGGCCCTCTCCCTCGACGAGCGCGAGCGCGCCTTCCGGGACCTCTACGCGGCGCACTTCGACGCGGTCCTGGGTTTCGCGCTGCGCCGGGTGAACCGAGCGGAGGATGCGGGCGACGTCACCGCCGACACGTTCCTCGTTGCGTGGCGGAGGCTGGCGCACGCGCCGCAGGGCCCGGACCTCCGGCCGTGGCTGTACGGCGTGGCTCGCCGGGTGCTCGCCAACCATCGCCGCGGCGAACGACGGCGTACCGCGCTGGGTGACCGGCTGCGCCGCGAGCTGAGCACGTACGTCCCGGACGCCAGCGACGACGTCGTACAGCGCGAGGACGTCACCGCGGCGATGGGCCGGCTGAGCGCTCGCGACCAGGAGGTGCTCGAGCTGCACCTGTGGGAGGGGCTCGAGTCGCGCGAGATCGCCGAGGTGCTCGGGCTGACCACCACCGTCGTACGCCCCCGGCTCTCGCGGGCCAGGACCCGGCTGCGCGAACTCCTCGGCAACGATCCGTCGCCGCCCGGACATCACCACTCCGACAGACCAACCGAGCTCATCCGGAAGGAGCGGTGATGATTCCGAAGCTGACTGACGACGCGATCTCGCGACTGCCGTTCGAGGCCGGACGGGCCGAGCTGCTGGAGGAGATCATGACCACCGTCGCACCAGACCGCCAGAACACCGAGCCCACCCCGCACCCGGCTTCGCGCCGCAGCCGCTGGCTGGTGCCCCTCGCCGTGGCCGCCGCGGTCGCCACCGTGGCCAGCAGCCCGCTCTGGTGGGGTGGAGGCGACGACGGCGCGTCGGAGCCGACCTACCAGTCGGCCGTCGACTCGCCCGGCACCGGCTACCGCGCCGTGCTCACGTCTCCGGGATGGCAGGTCGAGAGCACCGAGGCGGACTCGAAGTACGGCGGCGAGATCAACTACGCCAAGGGCGGGCAGCACCTCGCGATCACGTGGTACCCCCAGGACTCCTACGAGAGCTACGTCCAGGACCGGGAGCACATCACCGACCCGCCGGCTCCGGGCGACCCGGTCACCGTTCTCGGGAAGTCCGGCCAGCTGTGGGCCTACGGGGACACCGACCACACCGTGATCCGCGAGCCGGACGAGGGCCACTGGATGGAGCTCCGCGGCGACGGCATGGACCGCGCCGCCTTCGAGGAGCTGCTCACCCACCTCGAGCTGGTCTCGCTGCCGGAGTTCGAGTCGGCGCTGCCGCCGTCCTTCGTCACCGCCGGTGACCGTCCGGACGCCGTGCAGAAGATCCTCGACGGCATCGAGGGAGTCACGGGCGCGACCGTTCCTGCCGGCACCACCCTGGGCACGAAGTCGGACGAGCAGGACCCCTACCAGCTCGGCGCCGACATCGCGGGCCAGTACGCCTGCGCGTGGATCTCCGAGTTCGCCGACGCGAAGGGTGTCGGGGACCAGGCCCGCCAGGATGAGGCCGCGCGGGTCATGGGGACCTCGCGACAGTGGCCGGTGCTCCAGGACATGAACCCCGACGGCGCCTACCCCGAGGTGGTCTGGGAGTACGCCGACAAGATGGCGGCCGGCCAGGTGCCCGAGGGGTACGTCGAAGGCCTCGGCTGTCGCTAGGGCGTGTCCCGGGAGTCCTCGGCGCGCAGCTGCTC
>JAWWPK010000526.1:0-4373 GCA_033854925.1 Nocardioidaceae bacterium
CGGCTCGAGACCCTTGCCGTAGCAGCTCACCACGTCGTGCTTGCTCAGCGCATCGAGCATCGCGACGATGCCCTCGTCCGTGCCCAGTGCCCTTGCGGACGCCGCCAGGGGCAGGCTGCGCTGCGCCGCGTAGTCGAGCGGAACCTTGATCGACGACCGCACCTGGGGAAGCGTCAGCGCCTTGCCGCGTGCGCCGAGGAGCACCGTCGTCAGCAGGGCGGCGCCGGTGATCGGTGTGGCGCGGTTCATCCGCCACGCCACCTCGAACGCGAGCTTGTGCAGCTCGTTCGGGTCGCGCGGCCCGCTCAGGTCCCCGAGCTGTCCCTTGACAGAGATGGGATCAGCGAAGCTGATGTAGATCTTCCCGTAACCCCGCTTCTGCGCCTGCAGCCAGTGCAGTGCCCAGGTGATGCCCTCCTTCTTCTTCTCGCCTCCTCTGGCATAGGACGCGAACTCCCCGACCTCGTGGATCTGGTCGTAGGCGATCGACACGGGCGCCAGGATCACGTCGGAGGCCCGGCCGTCCCGGAGCGCATCGACGACGTAGGCCAGCAGGCCGAGCTTGGGCGGCTCCATCTTCCCGGTGCGTGAGCGGGTGCCCTCGATCGACCACTGCAGGTGGAACCGCTTCTCCACCAGGTATCCGACGTACTCACGCAGCACTGCCTTGTAGACCGGATCGTCCCTGAACTCCCGGCGGATGAAGATGACGCCGGCCCGGCGCATCAGCAGCCCGAATGGGAAGAAGGACATGTTGATCCCGGCCAGCAGGTGCGCGCGCGGCAGGCCGTTCTCAGCGAGCGCGACCGGGAGGACCGTGCCGTCGAGGTGCGACCGGTGCGACATCAGGATGACGCCAGGGTTCGCCGAGAGCGCGTCGCGGACCTTGGCGACCTGCTCGTCGTCGTACTCGATCTGCTCGTCGTATCCCAGCGGGTAGATCCACCGACCGAGTTGGGCCTGCATGTCGACCAGCAGGCGCCCCCATCCGGTGACGAGCTCGTCGAGAGCCTCCTCGGCCTCGGTGCGGACACTCGCGACGGAGCGTCCCGTCTTCTCAGCGAGTCGCTCGACCGTCGCCTGGAAGCGCGCAGAGACCGCGACCTCCTGCTTCACCAGGCGCGGGATCTTGTACTGCGGACCGAGGCGTCGGCTGACTGCCCGCTCCAGAGCGAGCGTCGCGTGACGTGAGACGTACGGCGCGAGGCGGCCGGCCTCGGAGCCACCCACCTGGACGGCGAACCGCTGCCGGATCTCACCCACTGTCGCCGACCTGCCGACCACCAGCTGGCACAGCTCGGGCTCCCGCCGCGAGAGCAGCTCCTGTGCCAGCGGCCGCGGCCGCCGCCAGTCCCCGGCGACCAGCGACCCGATCGAGGACGCCCGCGACGGCAGGGTCTTCGGCCGCTCCCACACGGCGCCCACCGGGGCCACGAGGACGTCGTCACCGACGGAGAGCCGGCGCTCGAGCAGCTGGACGGTCGCGGCGTCGAGCCGGCCGCGACGTGGCAGGTGCACCACGTGCGCCTGACTTCCCGGGGGCTGCGTCGCCGCCAGCCACGCGTCGAACACCCGCCGCTCCACTGCGCTCATCCGCTCGGTGAGAAGCAGCACCGGGGTCGACGCGTCGGCCGGCCAGTCGGGGCTCACCCGGAAGCCACCGGGCTGGCGGCGCGGTAATTCTCCTGCAGCTTCTTCTTGAAGAGCTTTCCGGTATCGCTGCGCGGCAGCTCGCGCTCGAAGTCGATGGACCGCGGGCACTTGTACGACGCGAGGTTCTTCTTGAGGTACGCGATCAGCTCGTCCTCGAGCTGTGGCCCGGCGTCGGCCCAGTCGACCGGCTGCACGACCGCCTTCACCTCCTCACCCATCTCCGGGTGCGGGATGCCGAACACGGCGGCGTCCATGACCTTGGGGTGCTCGACCAGGAGGTTCTCCGACTCCTGCGGGTAGATGTTCACGCCGCCGCTGATGATCATGAAGCTGGCGCGGTCGGTGAGGTACATGAAGCCCTCGTCGTCGACGTAGCCGATGTCACCGACGGTCTTGCGTCCCTTGGCGTCCTGCGCCTGCGCAGTCTTCTCGGGATCGTTGTGATAGCTCAGCGGGATCGGGCTGTCGAACCAGATCTGGCCGATCTCCCCGACCCCGAGCTCGTTGCCCTCCTCGTCGAGGACGTAGGGGGTGCCCATCATCGGCCGGCCGACCGAGCCGGGGTGGGTGAGCCAATCGGCAGCGGAGATGAACGTCGCGCCGGCGGCCTCGGACGACGAGTAGAACTCCGAGACGATGGGGCCCCACCACTCGATCATCCGGCGCTTGATGTCGACCGGGCACGGTGCGGCGGCGTGGATGACCTGCTTCAGGCTGGAGACGTCGTACGACGTCCGCTCCTCTTCCGGCAGCTTCAGCATTCGCACGAACATCGTCGGCACGAACAGCGAGTGCGTCACCTTGTGCTTGTCGATCAGCTCGAGCGCCTTCACCGGGTCGAACTTCTCCATGAGCACCACGGTGCCCCCCACGCGCTGCACACCGAGCGACCACATGTTGGGTGCTGTGTGGTAAAGCGGCGCGGGTGAGAGGTAGACGCCGGTGCCGTCCTCCGGGAAGCCGATCGCTCGCAGGAACTGCACGGTGACGTCGTTCTCGAGAGCCAGCGGGATGCTCCGCTCCGGCCGCTTGATGCCCTTCGGCCGGCCGGTCGTGCCGGACGAGTACTGCAGCATGTCTCCCTCGAGCTCGCCCTCGACGGCCGCCGTGGGGAACGCCGCCAGCACCCGGTCGTAGGACTCCCAGCCCTGCGGCGGCTGGTCACCGATGAACAGCCGGCGCTTCACGGAGGGCACGACCTCCGGACCCAGCTCGGTCAGGTCTGCCGCGACGCCGGTGCCCGCGACGACCACCTTCGCGCTGCAGTCGTTGAGGATGTAGGCGACCTCGTCGGCTGTCAGCTTGTTGTTGATCGGCGTCCAGTACAGGCCCAGGCGCCGGATGCCCCAGCACACCTCGTGGTAGCGCGCGCTGTTGTCGAGCAGCACGGCCACGACGTCTCCGACCCCGAGGCCTTCGGCGCGCAGGAACTGCGCCAGCCGGTTGGACCGCTCGTCGAGCTCCCGGTAGGTGACGACCTCGCCGCTCTCGCCCATGATCACGGCCGGGTGGTCGGGGGTGCTCGCCGCGAAGGTACCTGGGTACACGTGGGGCCTCTCGTCAGTCGGTGGCGGAGCTCAGCCGCTGCGCTACTGCTGGTCATAGCGCAGATCAGAGTCCCGCACGAGTGGTTCAATCCTCTAGCGTTCTACGGTTTTTGGCCAGAGGGTCTGCGAGGATCGGTGAGGTCGACCGCCGCCGTCCCGCCATCGAGGAGGTCACATGGCCGCACTGGAACGCCTGGCCGAGCGAGAGCTCGGAGCCATGGAGGCGCTCTTCGTCCAGGGCGACGCGGAGGTGCACACCCGCTCCACGATCGTCATGCTCGTGCGTCTGGACCATGGCGTGCCCTACGAGGACCTGGTGCGCCTGCACGAGCGTGCAGCGCGCCTGGTGCCGCACCTGCGCAGCCGGGTGGTGGCACCGGTGGTCCCGATCAGCCGGCCGTACTGGGCGGTCGACCCAGACTTCGACATCAGCTACCACGTCCGCCGGGTGCGTCTGCCCGGCGCAGCGGGCGAGCGTGAGCTGCTCGACCTGGTGGAATCCCTCGGCGCCCAGCCGCTGGACCCGGCCCGGCCGCTGTGGGACGTCACCGTCATCGAGGGGCTGGCGGACGGCACCGGCGCGCTGCTCTACCACTTCCACCACGCCATCTCCGACGGCCAGGGCGCCAAGGAGATCTTCTCGTTCCTGTTCGCGCTCGAGCCCGGCCCGGTCCCCGAGGAGCTCCCGCCGGTTCCTGCCGCGGAGGACGTCACCCGCATGGAGGTGACCCGCCAGCGCCTCGGCCAGCTGCCCCTCGAGCTGGTCTTCTCCGGCGTGGGTGGTGCGCGTGGCCTCATCGGCCGCGGTGCCGGCATCGTCAGGCACCCGCGAACCGCAGTGACCGGGACCGTCTCCTACGTTCAGTCACTGCGCCGGACCATGTCGCCACCGGCGGTCGAGGGCTCGCCCGTGTTGCGGCGCCGGGGCATCCGACGCCGATATGCCACGCTCCAGATCCCGCTGGCCGACCTGCACCAGGCAGCCAGAGCGATGCACGTCTCGCTCAACAGCGCCTACGTCGCCGCGGTGGTCGGCGGGATGGTCCGCTACCACGAATCCCTGGGGGTCACCATCCCCGAGCTGTCGGTCGCGATGCCGATCAGCGTGCGTCGCCCCGAGGACAAGGCCGAGCAGAATCGATTCGTCGGCGCGCGGATCTCGGCACCGGCCTC
>JAWWPK010000527.1:0-10123 GCA_033854925.1 Nocardioidaceae bacterium
TTGCGGGGTCCCCGCGGCGTTGTTCGCCGGAGGAGCGCAGCGGGGGAGGTGAAGAACGCCGTGGGGTGCTCATGCGGCCGAGTGTGGCACTGGCGTCCATGGCGATGCGGGTACCCGGTCGCTGATCGGCGACGATGCTGGAGTGACCGACCCCACGCCCGTCCGGCGCCCGCGGCATCTCATGGATCCCGCCAACCCGGTGCGGCAGGTCAACGACCGCGCGTTCACCCAGGTGCAGCGCTGGGTGGTGTCGGCGCTGGCGGTGGTGACGATCCTGCACCTGTCCGTGGGGCTGGTGATCGGCGCCTTCTTCATCGACGACAGCCAGGTCGTCTCGCGGTACGGCCTCTGCGTCATCGGCGGCCTGTTCGGGGTGGTCGCCGCGGGCGTCGGCCGGCTCATCCACCAGAAGCCGATCGCCTCGCCCTGGCTGACCCTCGGCTTCCTCCCCGGCCTCGTCGGCATCGTGCTGCTGCTGACCCGCTGACCCGCGTCCGGGACTACCCCACCAGCTCGGTTCGCCCGTCGGCCCAGACGACGAGGCCGGTACGGCGCGGGCGGGTGTGCAGCCAGCGGGCGGCGTCGCGGCCCATGGCGAAGGCGGCCGTGGCGTCGATGTCCGCCCAGACCAGGTCGTCGTGGACCACGGTGACGGAGGCGATCGCGTCCGGGACGGCGCCGGTGCGGGCGTCGACGACGTGACCGCCGCGGTGAGCGAGGCCCGAGGTCGCCACCGCGCCGGCGCGGACCGGCACCACCGCCACCACGCGGGTCGGGTCGTGGGGGTCCTCGATCCCGATCCGCCAGTCCGGTGAGTCCGGGCCGGCGACCTGGCAGACCAGGTCCCCACCCGCGCTGAGGCAGACATCGGTCTCCGGCAGCCCGCGCAGCGGCCGGGCCGCGCGCTCGACGGCCCACCCCTTCACGACACCGCTGGGGTCGAGCACCCCGCCTCGGCGTACGTCGAAGGCGCCGTGCGACTGCAGCCGAGCCAGCTCCCCCAGCGCGAGCACCTCGGCCACCTCCGGCGGACAGTCCTCGACGCTGATCTCGTCGCGGGCCAGGCGCGAGACGAACGAGTCGGAGCGGTAGGTGCTGAAGACCCGGTCGACGTCCCGCAGCGCGGCCAGCGCCTCGGCCCAGGCACCGCGGGCCGCGGCGTCGTCGGTGTGCCGGCCGCGCAGGGCCAGGCTGATCGGCATCCCCATCACCTGCTCGACGTACCGCACCGGCGCCGGGCGGGTGGTGGTGTTCACGCTGTCGCCTGGTCGATCGCCGACTGCAAGGACTGGAGGTAGCCCTCACTGGTCACGGTGGCGCCGCTGACCATGTCGATGTTGGCGCTCTGGGCGTCGAGGGTCGCCTGGACCAGCTGCGGCAGGGCGTAGGCGTTGATCTGGTCGTCCTCGCGGTTGCCCGAGGGGTACTGGATCACCTGGACGTCGGTGATCTTGCCCGAAGCACTCGTGGTGATCTGCACCTGCACGGGACCCCAGCGCGTCTGCGCGACCTGACCGGTCGTGGTGGTGCCCGAGGTCTGCTTGCCGGTGCCGCCGCCCCCGCCCGACGTGGTCGCGGTGCTCGTGGTGGCGAGACTGGCGCCCACGGGTGCCTGCGCGGTGGCGGACGGCCCGGAGGTCGAGGTGTGGTAGCCGAACAGCAGCACCACCGCGGAGACGGTGCTGAGCAGCCAGAGGACGATGCGTTTCATGAGGGGATCACCATGCGAAGGTCTCGATGTGGAGGTGCTCGGGCGGGAGGCCGGCGGCCAGGGCCGCCTTGCCGATCTCGTCGGCCCACGCCTCGGGGCCGCAGACGTAGACGTCGCGGTGGGCCAGGTCGGGGATGTGGTGCAGCAGGGCGCGTGGCTGGTTGGCCGGGTGGCCCCGGCGTCCCGGCAGGTCGATGACCTGCAGTCCCCGCTCGGCGCCGAGGGCGGCGAGCTCGCGGGCGAAGAGCGGCTGGTCGCTGTACCGGTGCAGCAGCACCGCCTCGCCCGGCGCGTAGGACAACCCCTCGGCCAGCGAGCGCAGCGGGGTGATGCCGACGCCGGCGCCGATCAGGGCGACGTGCCGCCGGGTGCGGGCCCGCGCGCTGAGCCGTCCGTAGGGACCTTCGACCAGCACCCGGGTGCCGGGGTGCAGTCGGGTCACGTCGCGGCTGCCGTCGCCGAGGTCCTTCACGGTGATCCGCAGGCTGCGGCCGTCGGGCGCGGCCGAGAGCGAGTAGGGGTGCGTCCGGGACCAGCCGCGACCGGCGAGGAAGCGCCAGGAGAAGAACTGCCCGGCCTCGACCCGGAGCGAGTCCAGGTCGCGTCCGGTGACGTAGACCGACACCACCCCGTCGGCCTCGCGCACCACCGAGGTGACCCGCAGGTCGTGGCGGATGGTGCGGTAGGCCGGCAGGCCGAGCCGCCAGACCAGGATCGCGCCGGCGGCGACCGCCCACGCCGTCCACCAGAAGAACGTCCGCCCGGCCGAGCCGATGAACTGCTGGCCGGTCCAGAGCTGGTGCGGCAGGGCCAGGCCGACTCCGAGGTAGGCGTAGAGGTGCAACAGGTGCCACGACTCGTAGCGAAGCCGGCGCCGGGCCAGCTTGATGCTCGTGACGACGACCATGACCAGGCACAGGGTGCCCGCGAGCGCGAGCAGCATGCCGGGGTAGTCGACGGTGAGGTTCCAGAACTTCGCGGGGCTGGCGAGCAGGTCACCGCCGGCGTACCCGACCGTCACGGTGAGGACGTGGGCGAGCATCATGTTGAAGCTGGTGAAGCCGACGAGCCGGTGCATGCGGGCGAGGTCGTCCTGGCCGAAGGCGCGCTCGAGCACGGGGACCCGGGCCATGAGCACGACCTGTGCCAGCAGCAGCACGCTCGCCACGAGGCCGGTCAGCTGACCGATCGCCAGGACGGCGGCGCCTCCGGCGAACCCGGCACGCAACCCGCCGTCGGCCACCCACCAGTACGTGACCAGGAGCAGCGCGAGCCACAGCGTCGAACCCGCGGCGAGCCGCACCACGCGGTCCAGCGACGCCCGGGTCGCGGTCGCAGGCACGGTCGAGAGGGTGGTCATGTGTTGGAGCTGTCCGTTCCGCCGGAGCTGTTGTCCTGCCCATTGTCCTGCCCCGTGCCCTGTCCATCGTCCGGCCCGGGCCTGACAGGAACCTGACCGTCAGGCTGCTGACCCCTCATCGGTCCGCCCTCGCGGTCGAAGCCGGCCGGCCCACCCTGCCGGTCGAGCCCGCTCTGTCCGTCCCCGCCACCTGCGGTGGCGCGGCCGACGGCGAACCCACCGAGACCGCCCGCGAGCAGCACTGTGGCCGCACCGCCGGCGGCGGCGGTCCTGGCCCGCGTCCGCCAGGGCCCGCGGGCCGGCTGGTCCGTGGGTTGCGCGGGCCGGTCTGTGGGTTCCCAGCGGTTGCCGCTGGCCGGGGAGGTCTCCTCGTTCATGAACCCCAGCCTCCGGGTCGGGGCTGGGTGGTCCCGTGGTGGAACCTGTCAGCATCCTGTGAATGTCCGTGTCATGATCACTATTGCCATCTGATCATTACGCACCGCTAGGGTGTCGACGTGGCGCACGGGCACGACCGGGAGATCCTGCGGCTGGCGGTCCCCGCCTTCCTGGCACTGGTGGCCGAGCCGCTGTTCCTGCTCGCCGACGCCGCGATCGTGGGCCACCTCGGGACGCCGGAGCTGGCCGGGCAGGGCATCGCGGCGGTGGTGCTGCAGACCGCGGTGGGGCTGTGCATCTTCCTGGCCTACGGGACCACGGCCAGCGTCGCGCGGCGGGTCGGCGCCGGCGACGAGAAGGGCGCGCTGGCGCAGGGCGTCGACGGGGTCTGGCTGGCGGTGCTGATCGGGGTCGTGGTCACCGTCCTCGGCATCGCCCTCACCGGGCCGATGGTCGGGGCGTTCGGCGCGGGGTCGTCGGTCGAGGGTTTCGCGACGACGTACCTCCGCATCGCCTGGCTCGGCACCACGCCGCTGCTGGTGATGCTCGCGACGACAGGGGTGCTGCGCGGCCTCCAGGACACCCGGACGCCGTTGCTGGTGGCCGTGCTCGGGAACGCCGTCAACGTCGGGCTCAACCTGGTGCTCGTCTACGGCGTCGGCGGGCTCGACGGCCTCGGCATCGCCGGCTCGGCCATCGGGACGGTGGTCGCGCAGCTGCTCAGCGCGCTCGCGCTGCTCGGCGTGGTGGTGCGCGGCGCCCGCGCATCGGGTGCCTCCGTGGCCCCGGACCTGCCCGGCATCCGGTCCGCGGCCCGGGCCGGGGTCGCGCTGGTGATCCGCACGATCACGCTGCGCGCGTCCCTGCTCGTCACGACGATCGCGGTGACGGTGGGCACCTCCGGGGCGGACCGCCCGCTCGCGCTCGCGACGCACCAGATCGCGATCACGCTGTGGACCTTCCTGGCGTTCGTGCTCGACGCGATCGCGATCGCGGCGCAGGCGATCACCGGCCGCTACCTCGGCGCGGGCGACGTCGCCGGCACCCGGGCCGTGACCCGGCGGATGGTGCAGTGGGGCGTGGTCGGTGGCGTGGTCTGCGGCCTGCTGCTCGCGGCGGCGTCCCCGTTCCTCGGGTCGCTCTTCAGCAGGGATCCCGACGTGCAGTCCCTCCTCGTCCCGGTGCTCGTGGTCGCCGCCCTCGGCCAGCCGGTCGCAGGTGTCGTCTTCGTCCTGGACGGTGTCCTGATCGGTGCCGGCGACGGCCGCTACCTCGCCTGGGCCGGGCTCGCCGTGCTGGTGGTCTATGCGCCGGCCGCCCTCGCCGCGGCGTACGTCACCGGCGGGCTGGTCGCGGTCTGGGTCGCCTTCGCCGCGGTGTTCATGGGCGCGCGGTTCGTGGTGCTGACCCGGCGCGCGCGAGGCGACAGGTGGATGGTGACCGGCGTCTCGTGACGCGGCTCATGCCCAGATCACTTGGATCGTTCCAAGAAGCCTCCCACAATGGATGCATGACCACGATCAAGCGACTCGTCCGCCGCTTCGACGCCTACACGCTCGAGGTGTTCAACCCTCCGCACGTCCGCCGACCGCGCTGACCCACCCCTGAGGGCCGGTGGAGACTGGCGTCATGGTGGCGACGGTCGCGGTCCTCTCCGACATCCACGGCGTCCTGCCGGTGCTGGACGCCGTGCTCGCCGAGCCTGACGTAGCGGCCGCCGAGCGGGTCGTGGTGACCGGCGACCACGCCGCCGGTCCGATGCCCGTCGAGGTCCTCGACCGGCTGGTCGAGCTGGGCGACCGGTGCCTGCTGGTCCGCGGCAATGCCGATCGGGAGCTGGTCGAGGTGGCCCGCGGCCGAGACTCCTCGATCGACGTCTCCAACTGGGCCGGGCGGCAGCTGCGACCCGACCAGGTCGAGCTGCTCGACGGCCTCCCGCACCCGGTCCGGCTCGACGTTGCCGGGTTCGGCACGGTCGTGTTCTGCCACGGCACCCCGCGCGACGACGACGAGGTCGTGCTCGTCGACACCCGGTTGTCTCGCTGGACCGAGGTCCTCGCCGACCTCGACGAGTCCGACCGCGTCGTCGTCTGCGGCCACACGCACATGCCGTTCGCACGCCTGGTCGACCGACGCCTGATCGTGAACTCCGGCAGCATCGGCATGCCCTACGGGCGCGCCGGCGGCTCCTGGGCCTTGCTGCGGGACGGACAGGTCGAGCTCCGTCACACGCCCGTCGACATCGAGGCCGCGGTCGCAGCGGTGGCCGCCGGGTCGGCCTATCCCGACCGGCGGGCCTGGGCCGATGAGTACGTCCGCTCGGCCAACAGCGACACGGTCGCCGTGGCGGCGTTCGGACCGCGGGACGGACGCTTGTCGCAGGAGTGAATCTGACCTGCTACGCCGGGTCCAGAAGCCAGAGCAAGAGGTGCACCAGGTCAGCCCTTGACCGCGCCCTCCAGCCCGCCCCGCAGGAACAGCCGCTGGAACACCAGGAAGAACGCGATAGGCAGGGCGCAGGAGATGAGCAGCGCCGCCAGCACGACGTCGAGCTCGGTCACGTTGGCCAGCCGGGGCAGCCGCACCGACAGCGGCTGCTTGGCCGGGTCGGGCAGCACGACGAGCGGCCAGATGAAGTCCTTCCACGCGGCCAGCACCGCGAACACCGACACCACGCCGAGCACCGGCCGCGACATCGGCAGCACGACGTACCAGAACAGCCTGAAGTCGCCGCAGCCGTCGACCCGGGCGGCGTCGATGACCTCCCTGGGCAGGTTGTCGAAGAACCGCTTGACCAGGGCGACGTTGAACGCGGTCGCTCCGGCCGGCAGGAAGGCGCCCCAGTAGGTGTTGACCAGGTTCCAGTGCGTGAACGGCATGTCGAGCACGGTGAGGTAGAGCGGCACCAGAAGCACCACGGCCGGCACGAACATCGTGGACAGCACCAGCCCGTAGAGCACGCGGGCGAACCTCGGCCGCAGGATGGCCAGGGCATAGCCGCCCGTCACCCCGACCAACAGCTGCGTGGCCCACGAGCCGACCGCGATGACCACGGTGTTCCAGAAGTAGAGCTTGAGGTCGATGTCGACCCATGCGGTGCGGAGGTTGGCCCAGTCGATGCCGTGCGGCCACAGGCCGAGCGGGTCGCGCAGCGTGTCCTGGGTGGGAGTGACCGCCGCCTTGGCCAGCCAGAGCAGCGGGCCGAGCGCCACCACGACCAGGAAGATGAGCAGGGCCGCGTGCAGCAGGAACCTCAGGGTGCCGACCAGCGGGCTCCGGCGCTCGTACGCCGAGGTGATGCTGCGCGTCGTGTCCCCGTCGCTCCGGCGGTTCCGGCGCTCGCGGCGCACGGTCAGGGCGGTCAGCGCGGTCATTCCGACCACCGTCGGGTGAGGCGGAAGTAGACCAGGGACAGGACGGCGAGGGTGCCGGCCAGCATCAGGCTCAGGGCGGTGGCCTTCCCGTAGTCGCCGCCGGTGGTGTTCGCGAAGGCGTAGTTGTAGACGAGCAGCAACACGGTCAGCGTGGCGTTGTCCGGCCCGCCGTCGGTGAACAGGTAGGGCTCCAGGAAGACCTGGACGGTGCCGATCACCTGCAGGATCAGCGTGATCAGCATGACCGTGCGCAGGTGGGGCAGCGTGACGTGCCAGACCTTGGCGAGCACACCGGCGCCGTCGGCCTCTGCAGCGTCGTAGAGCTCCGGCGGCACCGACACCAGTGCGGCGAGATAGATGATCACGGTGCCACCGGCGGCCGCCCAGGTCGCCTCGATCACCAGGGACGGCATGGCCCACGAGGCGTTCTCCAGCCACGGCACCGGGCCGAGGTGCACCCAGCCCAGGATGGTGTTGAAGACGCCGGTGGGCTCGGCGTCGTAGAAGAAGCGCCAGAGCAGCACGGCCACCGCGGGCGGGACGACCACCGGCAGGTAGGCGAGCAGTGAGAACAGTCCGCGCGCTCGGCGTACGTCGCTCATGACGACCGCCACGACCAGCGGCACCGGGTAGCCGAAGACCAGGGCCAGCAGGGCGAACCACAAGGTGTTCTGCACCGCGGTGGCCAGGAGCGGGTCGTCGAGCACCGCCCGGAAGTTGTCCAGCCCCACGAAGGTCGCCGGGGTCACCAGGTTGGTCTGCTGGACGCTCATGATCAGCGACCGGACGATCGGCCACCAGGAGAACAGGCCGAAGACCAGGACCATCGGCAGCAGGAAGACCACGGTCCCGAGGGAGCCGCGGGCGCGGGCGAGGAGGGCAGTCATGGTCTGGTTCCGAATCTCAGTCCTGGGGGTGCACCGGTGGTCGGGCCGGCCGGCGTCGAGGAGATCGACCGGCCGGCCCGGGCCGGTTCAGCCGCCGAGCAGCTGCTGGGCCTGCTCGTTGGCGTCGGACAGGAGGCTGTCGATGTCGGCACCCTCGTCTGTCAGCACCTTCTGGACGACCGAGTCGAGGATCCCGTAGACCTCCTGGGTGTGCGAGGCCGGCTCGGGGATCAGGGACTGGCCGAAGACCCCGTCGGTGAACGACGTCATCTGGTCACGCGGCACGTTGATGTACGGCGCCAGCGCGTCCTGGACCGTCTGCCAGGTGTCCTCCCCGAAGACCGGCAGCGTGGGGGTCCCGATCGGCTGGTCGCTCGCCTTGAGCACCTCCGCGTCCGCCACAGCGGCGTCCGGGTCGTAGTTCTTCTTCTCCCGGTAGAAGTCGTTCCACGCCACGGCGGCCTCCTGCTCTGCAGCCGATGCCTTGGCGCTCACCGCGGCCACCGAGCCGCCGCCGAGGATGCCGGCGTCCCCGCTGTCGGAGAGCGGCAGGACCGCGAGGCCGTACGTGGTCGGGTCGACCTGGTTGGTGGTGGTCAGCCCGTTGTAGACGTCGGAGCCGGACATGTACATGCCGACCTTGCCCGCGGCGAACGCCTCGTTGATGGTGCCCCACTCGAAGTTGGTGTTGCTGCCCATCGAGTCGTCGGCCCACTTCATGTCGTGCAGCATCTGCAGACCCTGCTTGGTGGCGTCGTTGTCGACCGTGGCCTGGGTGCCGTCCGCGGACTCGATGCGGCCACCCAGCGCGTAGGTGAGCGTGGTGAGCATCCAGCCGCCGGTGTTGTTCGAGGTCATCTGCACGTAGCCGGGCTGTCCGGTCGCGTCGGCGATGGCCTTGGCGTCCTGGCGCACCTCGTCCCACGTGGTCGGCGGGGCGTCGGGGTCGAGGCCGGCCTGCTCGAACAGCGCCCGGTTGTAGGACAGGCCCACGCCGTACACGTCGGTCGGGAGGCCGTAGATCTTGCCGTCGGTGCCCTGAGCGGCCTGGAGGACGCTGGGGTTGAACTCCTTGGCGTACGGCAGGGCGTTGACGTACTTGGTCACGTCGGCGATCTGGCCACGCTCGGCCAGCCCCTTGGTGTCGGTGAACGGGACCCGGAACGTCGTGGGCAGGGTGTCGCCGGCCAGCTGGGTGGCGAACGTCTCGGCGCTCCACTCCCACTCCACCGGCTTCACGATGATGTCGGGGTTCGCCTTCGTGAAGGCTGCCGCCTGCTTCTTGACCGCGTCGATGGTGCCCTGCTCGTCGCCGGGTCGCCAGCCCTCCACGGTGATGGTCACCTTGCCGCTGCTGTCGCTGTTGCCGCCGTCGTCGTTGCCGCAGGCCGCCAGGAACGAGACGGAGGCCAAGGAGGCGATGGTCGCCAGGGCGCCGAGCCGGCGTCGTCGGTTGATCGTCATGGGTTTCTCCTGGGTGCTTCTCGGGTGTTCGAGCAAGTGATGGATGGCTGGGTAGTAGCAGGTGTGGTGGCTCAGGCCAGCTCGAGCCAGGCGGTTGCGTCCGCGGGTAGCCGCCCTCCTTCCACGGTTGTGCTGGCCAGCCGGATCCGGGCGGACGGCGGGAGGTCGACCGCGGTGGCACTGAGGTTGGTGACCGAGGCGAACGTGTTGCCGCGGCGGAACGCGATCACCCGACTGCTCGCTGCCTCGCCGAGGTCGAGCCAGCTCAGTGCCTGGGTCGTCATGTCGGCTACCTCGTGGCGCAGCCGGAGAGCGGCGCGGTAGAGGGTGAGCATCGAGCCGGGCTCGCTCGCCTGCCGGTCGGCGGCGTACCGAGCCCAGTCGGCCGGCTGCGGCAGCCAGGTGTCGACGTTCGTCGCGCTGAACCCGTAGGGCGGCGCGTCGCCCGACCACGGGATCGGGACCCGGCATCCGTCCCGGCCCGGGTCGACGCCGCCGGAACGAGAGTGCATCGGATCCTCGATGAGGTCGCGCGGGATCTCGACCTCGGGCAGCCCCAGCTCCTCGCCCTGGTAGAGGTAGAACGAGCCGGGCAGCGCCATGGCCAGCAGGGCCGCGGCGCGGGCCCGCCGGGTGCCGAGGTCCAGGTCGGTCGGTACGCCGTACCGCTTGCGCTCGAAGGCGAACGACGTGTCCACGCGCCCGTACCGCGTCACCGGACGGGTGACGTCGTGGTTGGACAGCACCCACGTCGCCGGTGCGCCGACCCGGTCGTGGACCTCGAGGGTCCGGGTGATCGACGCACGCAGGGCCGCCGCGTCCCAGGGCGCCGCCATGAAGTCGAAGTTGAACGCCGTGTGCAGGACCCCGGGGCGCAGGTAGCGCGCGAACCGCTCCGCGTCCGGCAGCCACAGCTCGCCGATCAGCACGCGGTCCGGTCCGTACGCCT
>JAWWPK010000528.1:0-3370 GCA_033854925.1 Nocardioidaceae bacterium
GTGACCTGGTCGTACATCGACTCGCCCTCGGCTCCCACGTAGAGCACGTACTCGTTGTCGGGCGCGGCCTCGGACAGGGCGGTGACCATGTTGGCGATGAAGCGGACGGCGTTCGACGGTGCGCGCGGGTCCTCGTGGAGGGTGTTGAAGGCGATGCGCATCCGCCGCTATCTCGAGCCCGTGGCGGCCAGGTCGAGGGCGAGATCGACGCCGGCGGCGTCGCCGAAGACCATCCGCACCGTGTCCAGCGAGAACTCGGCGAGGTCCTTGCCCACCAGGTGGCGCTTGGCCAGCAGGTCGCCGGTGACGGTGATGATGTGGCAGCCGGCGTCCTCCGCGTGGAAGATGTTGAGCAGTTCGCGGGGACTGGCCCACAGCAGCTCTACCGCCGGGGTGCCCTCCAGGGCACCGGCCACCGCCTCCATCATCGGCACCGGGTCGCGGCCGGTGTCGGCGATGCGCCCGGCGAAGACGGAGACCACCGCGGGCGTGCCCGAGGTGAGGTGGCGGGCGGCGCCGAACGCCTGGTCGAGGGTGGTGATGGCGGTCACGTTGAGCTTGATGCCGTCCCAGCTCAGCTCCTCGACGATGCGTAGCGTCGACTCGCCGGCCGTGTTGGTGATGGGGATCTTCACGTAGACGTTGTCGCTCCACGAGCCGATCACCCGGGCCTCGGCCGCCATCCGGTCGACATCGTCGGACAGGACCTCGAAGGAGACGGGCAGGTCGGGAACGGCGTCGAGTACCTGCCTGGCGAAGGCGCGGTAGCTCGTCACCCCCGCCTTGCGCATGAGCGTGGGGTTGGTGGTCAAGCCCTGGATCAGGGGATCGCGGGCCAGCCGGGCCATCTCCGCCAGGTCCGCCCCGTCGGCGAAGATCTTGATGTTCAGAGCGCTGAGTTCACGATGCATGTCGACTCCCCGAGGTGGCGTGGTGGGCGTGGCGATGGGCGAGGATGAGATCGGCCGCCGCCGCCAGTGACGGAACGTG
The DNA here is from genome assembly GCA_033854925.1 of Nocardioidaceae bacterium. Classification (GTDB taxonomy): domain Bacteria; phylum Actinomycetota; class Actinomycetes; order Propionibacteriales; family Nocardioidaceae; genus Nocardioides. Next base: position 991 of record JAWWPK010000528.1, read on the forward strand.
GTGATCCTGAGGGTGCGGCTCGGCGGAGGTCCGCGCCACGAGCACGGTCCGGCAGCCGGCGGCCTGCCCGGCGAGCACGTCGGACGCCCGGTCGCCGACCATCCAGCTCCCGGCGACGTCGATCCGGTGCTGGTCGGCGAGGGTGAGGATGAGGCCGGGCTGAGGCTTGCGGCAGAGGCAGCGGTCGGCGTCGTCGTGGTAGCAGGCGGCCGCGCCTTCGAGGCCGAGCACCGACACCATGTGGCGGTTCATGGCATCCACCCGATCCCGGGACTGGGTGCCCCGGGCCACGTCGGGCTGGTTGGTCACGAGGAAGAGGGCGAAGCCGGCGGCGCGCAGGCGAGCGCAGGACTCGGCGGCCCGATCGACCAGGGTGAGCTCGTCGATGGACTGCGGAGGACGGGTCGTGGCCCCATCCGCCGTCGGGAAGCAGTGGTTGAGGGTGCCGTCCCGGTCGAGGAACACGGCCGGCCTCCCCGTCACCGCGGGACCACCGATTCCCACTTCGTCTCGGTGAACGCCAGCTCGGGGTCGGAGACGAGGAGGTGCCAGACGACGGCCTGCATGCCCTCGGTGTGGGGCGTGACGAGCGCCGGGTTCACCGTGGGGATGACCACGCAGGCGTCAGCCATGGCAGCGGTGGCGCCGCCGTCACGCCCGACGATGCCGACGATGCGGGCGCCCACCTCCTTGGCCAGGGCGAGGCAGCTGACCAGATTGGGGCTGATGTTGCGGACGAGGTCACCGCCGCCGACGGAGAACACCATGACGAGGTCGAGGGAGCAGATGCGACTGCCCCGCAGCCACGCCGAGTAACAAGTGTCCCAGCCCTCGTCGTTGATGCGGGCGGTGAGCTCCGACACGTTGTCGCTCGGCGAGTAGGCCTCGATCCCGCAGATCTTGCGGAAGTCGTTCACGGCGTGGGACGCGTGGCCGGCGCCGCCGCCCGACCCGATGATGAAGAGGCGTCCGCGGCGCTTGCGGACGGCCACCAGCTGGCGCTTCACCCCCTCGACCTGATCCAGGTCGAGCCGCCCGAGCAGCTCGACCGACTCCCGGACGAACTCGGCGGCAAAGGGCGTGGAGGCCCGACCGGTGCCGTTGCCGTTCGACGCGGCCGTGGCGAGGGCGGTCACAGGCTCACCAGCACCTTGGCGCCGTAGTGGTCGAAGTCGAAGGGCATTTCCCGCAGGCCGGTCCGGGCCATGGCGTGACGGAGCTGGTGGCGGTGCTCGGCCGGGCAGTAGAAGAGCAGGAACCCGCCGCCGCCCGCACCCACCAGCTTGCCGCCGAGGGCGCCGTTGCGGCGGCCGAGCTCGTACCACTGGTCGATCTCGGGGTTGGAGATGGCCTTCGAGCGCCGCTTCTTCTGCTTCCAGTGGACGTTGAGCAGGTCGCCGAAGGCTTCGAGGTCGTCGGTCTGGAGGGTGGCGTGGATGCGGTAGCCCAGCTCCTTGACCTCGTCCAGGCTGTCGAGGACGGCTCCGTCCTCCTTCTCCGTGCCCACCACCTGCTCCCGCAGGATGACGTCGGCGGTGCGAGTGAGACCGGTGAAGAAGAGGACGAGCCCGTTGCGCAGCTCCTCCATGGTGGTGATCGAGATCCCCGCGTCGGTGACGTCGACCGTGCCGTCGGGCTTGATCTCGAGGGCGTTGATCCCGCCGTAGGCGGCGGTGTAGTGGTCCTGCTTGCCCGCCGCGTGGCCGGCGACGTCGATCTCCAGGTGGCAGGAGAGCTCAGCCAGCTCGTGGGTGGTCAACGTCTCCCGCTTGAGGGCCAAGAGGGCGGTGAGGAGGGTGACGAGGTAGGTGCTCGACGAGCCCAGGCCGGTGCCGGCAGGTACGTCGGCCATGGAGCTGATCTCGATGTTGCGGTCGACGTCGAGGTGGCGGAGAGCGGGCCGGGCCAGGTCGTGGAGCAGGTCGTCGACCGAGACCACCTCCTCCGAGCGGGAGTACTTCAGGCGGATGAGGTCGTCGGCTGAGGGCCGGTTGACTGCCACGTACACGTACTTGGTGATCGAGGCGGCCAGGATGAAGCCTCCCTGGCGCCGGTAGTACGACGGCAGATCGGTGCCTCCGCCGCCGAGCGGCAACCGCAGCGGGGCGCGGGCGAGGATCACGGCCGACCTCCGGACGACTGGAACCGATGCTGTTGCAAAATTCTCCCGTCTGCGACCCCGGCGAACAGAAGCCGGCGCCGGCGTCCTACGACACCAGCGGCGCTCTCCCGGGGTGGTCCTATTCTACCCGGAAAAACCGACAACTAAGACAAGTCCGTCGAAGACGACGATACCGTCTATTTGGCTCGGCCCGGACGGCCCGATGCTCCGCTGTCAGCGCAGCGTGCTGCCCGCGTCCTGCCCGTAGGGGGCGGCCTG
>JAWWPK010000529.1:0-3718 GCA_033854925.1 Nocardioidaceae bacterium
AAGGCGAGCGAGCCGGTGAAGATGACCTTCCCGGTGCCGTCGCGGACCACGACGTGCGCGCCACCGCCCTGGGCGGTGAGCACGACCGGGACCGGCGCGGCAGCCTGGCCCCCACTGGTCAGCCCGGCGGACCCGTCGGCCAGGCTCGGCGACGACGGCGAGACCGAGGTCGGGTGGTCCATCACCAGCCGGGCCACCGACCAGGCCAGCACGACCGTCATCACGGCGGCGACGATCACCGACCAGTTCGGGCCGCCCCTTGTTCCGCGGATCGGGCCGTAGCGGCCGGTGGCGAGCTCGGCCTCGAAGACCCGGCGCGGGTCGATCGGCGCATCGGCGTACTTGTCGTCGTACGTCGCGAGCAGCGGTGTCACGTCGACCCCCAGCACCCGGGCCAGGGTGCGCAGGTGGCCGCGCGCATAGAAGTCGCCGCCGCACGGCGCGAAGTCGTCGATCTCGATCGCCTCGATGACGTGCGGCCGGATCCGGGTCCGGTCGGCGAGCTGGTCGACCGTGAGCCGAAGCCGTTCGCGGGCACCCCCCAGCTGCGGGCCGATCACCGGCTCGATCGTCTCGAGCGCAGCCAGGTCGTCGATGACGAACGTCGTGGTGGCGCTCGGGATCGCCGGGAGCTCGATCGACTGGGTGGCCTCCGGCTCCCAGCCGCGCTCGACATCGGCGCGGACAGCGGGGACCACGTCGCGGAGCGGGCTCGGCGTCGGGCTGGCCACCATCGCGGCGGCGGCCGGGGATGCGGCGAGCTCGGGCTCGTCCTCGTTGTCGAAGTAGTCGGAGAGATCGGAGGGTGCCGGGGTCTCGTCCTCGACGTCGGGGACGACCTCGACGATCTCGCAGCGGCCGTCGGCCAGGTGGGCCAGGGCGCTGCTCAGGTCGCCGCCGGCGCCGAGCACCCGGGTGGTGAGGCCGAGCGGCATGGCGAAGGGCGCGCCGTGCATCCGGCGCATCAGCCGGGCGTGCCGTCGCCCGGCCGGGCCGAGCATCGCCAGCTCGCCCTCGAGCTCGCGCGGGAACAGCACCAGCCGGCCGTCGCGGACCACACGGCGGCGCGGGACGTACTCGATCTCCTCGAGGTCGCCCCACGCCATCCCACGCCAGGTCCGGCCGAGCCGGATCCGGACGCCGTGCGAGTCCGCGACCAGCAGCGGCATCCGGGAGTCGAGGAAGGAGAAGACGTGTGCCCAGGTGAGTGCCGCCAGCGCGAGGCAGAGTGCCCAGTCGAGGAGGTCGAGCCCGGTGACCGCGCGGGCGAAGTACGCCGCCGACAGCAGCGCGCTCACCCCGGCCAGCGCCACCGAGATCCGGCCGTTGCGGCGGATGATGACCTCGTCGGCCTCCGGCTCGTCGGGGATGCTCGCCCAGCCCGGGTGCTCCGGCCGGTCGGCAACAGCCGGCCGCTCGGCGGTGTCCACCGTGTCAATGTCGGCGTCGGTCTCGGGAGTCAGCAGGTCTGTCATCACAGCTCCCCTTGCAGCGTCATGATCACGGCATCCACCTCGTCGGGCTTCACGAGTACGTCGCGCGCCTTCGAGCCCTCGCTCGGTCCGACCACACCCCGGCTCTCCAGGATGTCCATCAGCCGGCCGGCCTTGGCGAAGCCGACCCGCAGCTTCCGCTGCAGCATCGACGTCGAGCCGAACTGTGTGGACACCACGAGCTCGACGGCCTGGATCACCAGCTCGAGGTCGTCGCCGATGTCGTCGTCCAGCTCGCGCCTGGTCGCGGTCGGAGCCGTGACGTCCTCGCGGTAGTTCGGCGCCAGCTGGCCCTTGCAGTGCTTCACGACTGCATGGATCTCGGCCTCACTCACCCACGAGCCCTGGACCCGCACCGGCTTGGACGCACCCATCGGCAGGAACAGGCCGTCACCCTGGCCGACCAGCTTCTCCGCACCGGGAGTGTCGAGGATGACCCGGCTGTCGGCGAGCGACGAGGTAGCGAAGGACAGCCGCGACGGCACGTTGGCCTTGATCAGGCCGGTGACGACGTCGACCGACGGCCGTTGGGTCGCGAGCACCAGGTGGATGCCCGCGGCCCGGGCGAGCTGGGTGATGCGGACGACGGCGTCCTCGACGTCGCGCGGCGCGACCATCATCAGGTCGGAGAGCTCGTCGACGATCACGAGTAGATAGGGATAAGGAGTGAGCTCGCGCTCGCTGCCCGGCGGCACCTGCACCTTGCCCGAGCGCACCGCCTTGTTGAAGTCGTCGATGTGCCGGAAGCCGAAGTTGGCGAGGTCGTCGTAGCGCATGTCCATCTCGCGCACGACCCAGGCCAGCGCCTCCGAGGCCTTCTTCGGGTTGGTGATGATCGGGGTGATCAGGTGCGGGACGCCCTCGTAGGCGTTCAGCTCGACCCGCTTCGGGTCGATCATGATCATCCGGACCTCGTCGGGCGTGGAGCGCATCAGGATCGAGCAGATCATCGAGTTGATGAAGCTCGACTTGCCGGAGCCGGTGGCGCCGGCGACCAGCAGGTGCGGCATCTTGGCCAGGTTGGCGACCACGAAGCCGCCCTCGACGTCCTTGCCGAGACCGCAGACCATCGGGTGGTGGTCGCCGCGCGCGGTCCCCGACCGCAGCACGTCGCCCAGCGACACGATCTCCTTGTCGATGTTGGGGATCTCGATGCCGATCGCGGACTTGCCCGGGATCGGGCTGAGGATCCGGACGTCGGCCGAGGCCACGGCGTACGCGATGTTCTTGGACAGCGCGGTGACCTTCTCGACCTTGACCGCCGTGCCGACCTCGACCTCGTAGCGGGTCACCGTCGGGCCGCGGGTGTAGCCGGTCACCTGCGCGTCGATGTCGAACTCTTCCAGGACCGTCGAGAGCCGGCCGACCACGTCGTCGCTGGCCTTGGAGCGCGCCTTGTGCGGCGACCCGGGCTTCAGCATCTCGTTGCCGGGCAGGTGGTAGACGACGTCGCCGGACAGCGCGAGCTGCTCGACGCGTTCAGGCAAGGGCGCGTGCGGCGGCGGCTCGAGCTCGGTCTCCACCTCAGGTTCCGGCACCGGCTCGATGCCGGTCGCCTGGGTGTCCTCGAGGCCGATGCCGGTGTCCGCGAGGTTCTTGCGGCGGCGCCGGAGCAGCGGGCTGTCGTACGCCGGCTCGCCCATGAGCGGGTCGATCTCCCCGGTGGCGTCCAGATCGGTACGTCGCCCGCGGCCGCGCATCGGCCGGGTCGCGGTCTCGTCGTCCTCCGTGCGGTTGCGGCCCAGGGCCCGGTCGCGGGCCGCGGCCAGCCGACGAGGTACTTGATAAAGAGGAGTGGCGGTGATGACCAGGACACCGAAGACGCAGAGGAGGAGCAGAACCGGCACCACGACGTACGGCGTGCGGAGCAGGTCGAGCAGGAGGGACGAGACCACGTAGCCGACCGCGCCGCCGCCCTCGCGCAACGGGCCGGCGTCGCCGGAGACCGGCTGCGGGTTGCCCTCGGCGACATGCACGATGCCGAGCAGCCCGAGGCCGAGCGCGCTCCAGCCGACGACCTGCCGGCCTGCCGGGCCGTTGTGGATCGGGTCGCGCAGGTTGCGCCAGCCGACGACGAGCAGGGTGAGCGGCACCAGCCAGCCGACCTTGCCGACGCTGCCGGTGACCGCGACGCGGACCGGGCCCATCAGCGGGCCGCCGAGCTGGAACCAGACCGCGGCCCCGGTGACCATGGCCAGCGCGAACATGAACAGCCCCACGCCGTC
>JAWWPK010000530.1:0-2778 GCA_033854925.1 Nocardioidaceae bacterium
GACCTGGTCGACGCCGCTCGGCGGGGCGCCGAGCACCTCGTCACCTTGGCTGACCCGGACTCGCTGTCCGACGGCGGCTTCGCGGTGCCGCGCCGGATCCCGCACAAGCCGGACATGGACGAGTACACGTGGAACTGGTGTCATGGCCCGGCCGGCACTCTCGCGCTCTTCGAGGCACTCGGCGCCGCCGGGGTGCCTGACGTCGCGGAGGAGCCACCGGCCGCCTGGGTGGCGCGCTGCCTGCACTCGCTGCACACCTGCGGGATCCCGGCGCGGCGCTACCCGGGCTTCTGGGACAACGACGGCCGCTGCTGCGGCACCGCGGGCGTCGGCGCCGCCGTCCTGCCCCACGACCGTGACTTCGCTCTCGCCCTGGCCGACGACCTGGTCGCCCGCGCGTACGTCGAAGGAGACCGCGCCTACTGGCGGTTCATCGAGCACCGCAACGCCGACCCACTACTCCCGCCCGGCGTCGGCTGGATGCAGGGCGCGGCGGGCATCGCGGGCTACCTGTTCCAGGTCAGCCGACAGGAGTCGCGGCAACGATAAACGGACCGCGGTCCGTTACTGTTCCCCCATGAACGTACTTGCATGGGTCCTCGCCGGGTTGCTCGCCGCGCTCTATCTCACCGCCGGCGCCACCAAGCTGCTCCAGCCCAAGGAGAAGCTGCTGGCGCAGGGGAACATGAACTGGGTCGAGGACTTCGACGGCAACCAGCTCAAGGCGATCGCGGCTCTCGAGATCCTCGGCGCAGTTGGCCTGGTCCTCCCGTGGGCACTGGACGTCGCGCCGGTGCTGACCCCGATCGCAGCCGTCGGTCTCGCGGTCATCCAGGCGGGCGCCATCCGCACCCACCTGCGCCGCGGTGAGAAGCAGGTACTGCCGCTCAACGCCGTCCTGCTGGTGGTGGCGGTCGTGGTGGCGGTGCTGCGGTTCGCCCAGCTCTGAGGCCCCCGCTGAGTCAGTCGCGCAGCAGCAGGTGGACGGCCTTCTCCATCTGCGCGGCCGTGTCGGCGGCCGAGGTGCGGCCGGTGACCCAGCCGACCAGCGTGGAGAGCCACACGTCGCCGATGACCCTGGCGATGGCGACGTCGTCGTCGGTCAGCTCGGTCTGGCCGGGGTGCATGGCCCGGGTGAGCATCCGGGTGAGCAGCATGCCGACGTTGTGGATCTCGGCCTGGACGGAGGCGTCGGCGAACATGAACGCGCGGGTGAGGGCCTCGGCGAGGTGCGGGTCGCCCTGGAGGCCGCGGGTGGTCTTGCGCAGGACGTAGATGACCCGGTCGGACGACGTGTCGCCGGGGATCGGCTTGTCGCCGATCGAGGCGCTGGCGCGCTCGAACTCGCGGCCGAGCGCGGAGACCAGCAGGTGGATCTTCGAGGGGAAGTAGCGGTAGAGCGTGCCGAGCGCGACGTCGGCCTGCTCGGCGACCGCCCGCATCTGGACGGCGTCAAAACCGCCCTGGGTGGCCAGGGCGATCGTGGCGTCAAGGATCCGCTTCCTGCGGTCCCGCTGCGCCGCGGACCCGAGATCCTCGACCGTCAGAGAGTTCGTGCTGCTCACGTGGAACCTTCCAGGATCGGATGCGCCCAGTCCCTCGTTGGGTCTGGTCATTAGGCTATAACGAGTGGTCCATAATAGGAACACGTTCCAGTTTCACGCGTGTTTCATCGACCATCGAGTACGTCGCAGGGCCGGCCCGTCATCCGCTGTTGGGCACCCAGCCTGTTCGGAGACAAGGGAGGTCCGCGTCGTGCGGATTGCATTGCTGTCCTACCGCAGCAAGCCACACTGCGGCGGTCAGGGCATCTATCTGCGCCACCTCAGTCGCGAGCTGACCGCGCTGGGCCACACCGTCGAGGTGTTCTCCGGCCAGCCCTACCCGGACCTCGACGAGGGCGTCACCCTCACCAAGGTCCCGAGCCTGGACCTCTACCGGGAGCCGGACCCGTTCCGGGTGCCCAAGCGCAAGGAGTTCCGCGACCGCGTGGACGTCGAGGAGTTCGCGACCATGTGCGCGGCGGGCTTCCCCGAGCCCAAGACGTTCAGCACCCGGGTGGCCAGGCTGCTCGAGGAGCGGGTCGAGGACTTCGACGTCGCCCACGACAACCAGGTGCTCGGCTACGGCATGCTCAAGATCGAGGAGATGGGTCTCCCGCTCGTCACCACCATCCACCACCCGATCACCTTCGACCGGCGCATCGAGATCTCCCAGACCAGGAACCCGTGGCGCAAGTTCACCCTCAGCCGCTGGTACGGCTTCCTGCGCATGCAGGGCCGAGTCGCTCGGCGGGCCCGCAAGATCCTCACTCCCTCCGAGACCTCCAAGCGCGACATCGCCGCGGACTTCGGCGTCGACCCCGCGCGCATGCAGGTGATCCTGCTGGGCGTCGACGACGGCTTCGTCCCGCCGACCAAGCCGCGGGTGCCGGGCCGGATCATGGCGATGGCGAGCGCCGACGCCCCGATGAAGGGCATCGCCACGCTGCTCGAGGCGTTCGCGAAGCTACGCACCGAGCGTGACGTCGAGCTGATCCTGGTCACCAGCCCCAAGCCGGGCGGGCGCACCGAGCAGCTCATCGACAAGCTGTCCATCACCGACTCGGTCCGCTTCGTCAACGGCATCAGCGAGGCCGAGCTGGTCGAGCTGATGGGCTCGGCCGAGGTCGCCTGCGTGCCGAGCCTCTACGAGGGCTTCTCACTGCCGACCGCCGAGCTGATGGCGTGCAGTACGCCGCTGATCGTCTCCCGCGCCGGCGCCATCCCCGAGGTGGTG
>JAWWPK010000531.1:0-6688 GCA_033854925.1 Nocardioidaceae bacterium
GCTGCAGATGGACCACGACCTCGGCAGCCAGTAGGTCCTGGCCCGAGCCGTCTCGCCCTCAGCCCGGACGAACCCCGGCGATCACGATGTCGGTGCCGCCCTTCCAGGTCACGGCCAGCGTCTCGGCGGCGTCCACGTAGGTACCGACGATCCGGGCGACCGCGACCTCGAGCGGGCCGGCGTTCACGATCGTGAGCGGCCCTTCGTCGTGGCATCCGACCTCCTCGATGAGGGGTACGTCGGAGGCCGTCCCGCTGCCCTGCACCTGGGCGCTGGTCGGCCGCGACTCCGGCCCGTCGCCGAGGTCGTACTCGAAGTCCGCGCCGGTGCCGCCGGTCAGCACCGCCCGGACGAGCTCACCGACGAAGACCGGGTCGGCGCAGCCGTCGTAGACCCAGCGCGGCCCGAGCTCGGAGTGCTCGGTGGTGCCGACCAGGTGCTCCTCGGCGCCTTCGAGCTCGGCGCCGCGGTAGGTCAGCGGCAGGAACAGGGTCGGCACCCCCTCGGCGCCGAGCAGGAAACCCTCCAGCCCGACCTCACCCGCGGGGTCGTCGAAGCGGAACGAACCGACCGGCTTGCGGTCTTCGTTGCCGTCGTACCAGGAGTGCGTGGGCAGCCAGGCATTCATGAGCTCGCGCTTGGACGGCGTGAGGGTGGCCTGCGGGTAGACGATCGCCATGGGGGCGAGCCTAGGCCCGCCGGTCCGCGGCCGCGCGGACTGCCTCGACCGCCGCAAGGTCCGCGCGGATGTCGTCGACGTCCTTGAGCGCCAGGTGCTCGACCAGGTCGTCGAAGTTGCGGCTAAGGAAGCCGACCATCCGGCCGCTGGACTGGGCGAGCAGCTGCGCGGGACCGTCGAACCAGCGCGAGCGGACGCTCGTCAGCGAGGCCCGGAGCCGCTGCAGCCCCGAGGCGAGGATGAAGAAGTCCTCGACCAGCCCGTCCAGCTCGTCAGCGGTGACCTGCGGGTAGCCGCGGTAGACGTAGCGGCCCAGCCGGTGCCGGCTCTCGACCTCCTGTCCGGTGCCCAGCGACTGGAGCGTGCTCATCACCCGCTCGTAGCGTCCGCGCAGGTCGCCCTGCACGCCGAACACCACGGTCGCCACGAGGCCGATCGCCGCGATGACTGCCCCCCACAGGTGGTTCATGCGGTCATTGTGGGGCCAGTGACCTTCGGGACGACACGGTCACGTCCGACGACGCCGAGGGCGTCGAAGACCGATCCGGCCTCGGCCAGGCAGGCGGCGCGGTCCTGGTCCGGCAGCTCCGCCTGTACGACGAGGGTCAGTGCGGTCTCGTAGGCGAGTGCCTGCGCGCGGCCAGACGCCAGGCTCAGCTCGACCTCCGAGCGCGCGCCGTCGAGGTCGCCTGCGGACAGCGCGAGCAGGGCGAGCGACCGGTGCAGCCGGGCGGCGTGCGGGCCGGCCAGGGCGTCGCCGCGGGCCGACAGCGCCTCCACGACCGGTGCCGCGAGCCTGCCGTCGCCACGGTCCACGAGCAGCTCCAGCCGCCGGGTGCCGACCTCGTCGAGCCCGAACCCCGGCCCGACCCCGGCCTCGGCGAACAGCGCCTGGGCCCGGTCCAGCTCGAGCTCCGCCTCGTCGTACGACCCGGTGACGCGCAGCGCCGCGCCGAGGAAGCAGCTCGCGTGCGCGGCGGCGAGCGGGTTGTGCAGCTCGGCCAGCGACTCGACGCTCTCGGTGAGCAGGGTGACCGCCTCGTCACCGTGGCCCTGGTAGGCGAGCACCTCGCCGATGTTCATCTGCGCGACCGCGACGCTGAACACGTCGCCGATCCGCTGGGCCAGCTCGAGCGAGCGTCGGTAGAGGTCGACCGCACGCTCCCAGGCGCCGCTGTAGAACAGGCCGATCGCGACGTTCACCGAGAATCGGCCCTCGTTGTAGTGGTCGCCGATCTCGTGGAACATCCGCAGCGGCTCGTCGCCGTAGGCCGCCGCCTGACCGTCGAGCTCGACCACGGCGCTGTCGTGGAGGGCGTACGCGCGGGCCAGCAGCTGGGTGCGCTGGCGGCCCGGTGCGAGCTGCTCGGCATGGCGCGCGGCCGACTGGGCCGCGGCCTTGGCGGGCTTCGACCGGCCCTGCCAGTAGCGGACGCCTGCGGTGAGCAGGTCCGCCTCGGCGGCCAGCTCGTGCCCGGCGGCGCCGCCCACGACCGTCGCCTGCCGGCGGACCTTGCCGGCGTCGCGCAGGGCGCCGGCGAGATCGTTGGTCTCACGGCGCACCATGCCGATCTTGTGCCAGAGGCGGCCGACGCCGGCTGGGTCGGTGAGTCCGCGTCGCGCGGTGGCGTACGCCCTGATCGCCTCGTCGTGCTCGCCGGTCAAGGTGAGCACGTCGCCGAGGATGATCGCGAGGTCGCGCAGCTCGGCGGCCGGCACGTCGCCACGCCGGCCGGCGTCGAGCGCCAGCCGGCAGAACTCGGCCGCCTCGACGTTGGCGTACCCGGCCCGGGCCTCGCCAGCTGCCTCCCGCGACCACCGGTAGGCCTCACCCCGCATGCCGGCCGCATGGAAGTGCCGCGAGAGCATCGGCAGCCGCGCGGTGCCGACCAGCTCTGGAGCACGCAGGATCGCCGCGGCGGCACGGCCGTGCACGTCGCGGCGACGACGGAAGCTGAGCTGTTCGTAGGCGACCTCGCGGTAGACGTCGCGCAGGAAGGCGAGCTCATCGCCGTCCTGGGCGAGGAACTGCCCGAGGGCGCCGTCGAGCGCGGGCAGCGAGCGCCCGGTGGTGTCGGTGAGCAGGGCACCCGGGAACCGCGCGCCCAGCACGGCTGCTTCGCGCAGCAGGTCTCGCGAGTCGCCGTCCAGCTCGTCGATCCGGATGCCGACCGCCTGCTCGACCGAGCTGGGGAGCTCGCCGGTGACCCCTGAGGTGGCCAGCTCGACGAGGAACTGTGGGTTGCCCTCCGAGCGTCGGACGAGAGCCTCGACCTCGGCGCGCCGGAACTCCCGGCCCGGCACGGACCTCACCAGGGTCCGGGCCTCCGCCTCGGTGAGCGGGCCGAGCCGCATCGCGTCCGCGGCGTCGGCGGTGCTCAACCCGCCCTCGACGTCGCGGCGGGTGACCAGCACGGTCCAGCTGTGCCGGTCCACGCCGGCGACGAGCGGACCCAGAACGGCGGCCGAGGCCGGGTCGACCCACTGGGCGCCGTCGAGGACCACAAGTCGGCGGCCAGGGAGCAGGGCGGCCAGCAGGGTGGCCACCCCGTCCCGGAGCCGAGCCACCCGGAACCGGTCGTCGAGCTCGGAGCTCTGCCGGGTCTCCGCGACCTCGGCGCCGACGGCTGGCGCCAGCACCGGGAGCCAGGGGAGCAGCTCGGGCAGCTGCCTCTCGACGTACGCCGCCAGCGTGGCCCCGGCCCGCGCCAGGTCGTCGTGCTCCCCGATGCCGAGCAGCGGGCGGAGCAGCTGCTGCAGGGTGCGATAGGGAACGGTGGAGCCGTAGGGGTCGGCGGCCAACCGGGTGGTGGGCAGCGCCGCCCGTGCCGCGACCTGCTGGGCGAACCGGGCCTTGCCCATGCCGGCCTCGTCCGCAACCTCGACCAGCGCGCCACCGGGTCCGGAAGCCTGACCGAGCACGTTGTGGACGGCGGCCGTGCGGCCCACGAACGGGATCGTCGACTCGTCCGGTCGCGGCCCGTCCACGCCCCGCACCACGCGGACCGGCAGCGGGTCGGCCTTGCCCTTGACCGTGACCGGGTCGTGCTCCTCGACGTCGAAGAGCAGCCGCGACGAGCCCACGACGGGCGCGTGTGCCAGCACCCGGCCCGCCGGCGCCCGCGCCGTGAGCCGGGCGGCGAGGTTGGTGCTGTCGCCCATGACCGTGAAGGTGCGCCGGAACAACGAGCCGACGGCGCCCGCGAACGCCTCGCCGACGGTGGCCCCGGCGCGGACCTCCAGCGGTCCGTCGTACGACGTGATGTCGAGGAGTGCCTGGAGCAGCCGGCCGCCCGGGTCCTCGACCGTGCGCGGGGTGCCGGCCGCCACGAAGTACCGGAAGCCGTCGCGCGCGAAGTCGGTGTCGAGGAGGGTGACGTCGAAGTGCCGGCAGGCCTCCTCCACGACCTCGGTGAGGACGTCGACCTCGTCGGCCGCGGTGCCCTTCGCCAACAGCGCGTCGAGCCCGGTGACCTGCACGAAGCCCATCGCCGTCCGCCGGTGGTCGGACTGCGCGGTGAGCAGGTCGTGCCGGCTCGCGAACGGCGCCGGCAGGAACCGGGCCACGTCGGTGGCGGGTCCGGTGCCGGACATCGACCCCACGGAGAGCACCGGCGGCATTCGGCCGAGCAGCACGCCGGGCCCGGTCGCGGCCCCCAGCGCCCGGGCCGGCAGTCGCTCCGCCGTCTCGTGGGTGAGCAGGATCTGCCCGGCGTTCGCCTCGCCCTGTGCGGTCATGACGGCATCGAGAGCGGCACCGCAGACGACCAGGTTCTGCTGGTCGCGACCGGTCAGCAGGAACTCGAACTCGCCACTGTGGATGCCCACCGACATCGACAGCCGGGCCCGCGCCCCGGCCAGGTGCACGTCGCCGGCCACCCGCAGCAGCTTCTGGATCGCCGACGCCGCGTGCGCCGCGTGGGCGGGGTGGTCGGGGCCCTCGTAGAGGATCAGCATCGCGTCGCCGGCGAACTTGACGACGTCCCCGCCGTCGTCGGACGCCGACATCAGCAGGGTGAAGATCCGCGTCAGCGTGGAGACCAGGTCCTCGGTCCCGACCCGCCCTCGCTTCGCGAGCTGTTCGGACAGCGTGGTGAACCCGGAGATGTCGAGGTAGGCCATCGTCCCCTCGACCCCCCACTGCCGCGGGGCGTCGGCGGGGCGCTCAGCGAGCAGCCGCGGCACGAACGCGGCCGCCTCGGGCCATGACGTCACCGGCTCACCCCCCGCTCGCGCGACGGATGCAGACTAGTTGCACGCGCACCCGGCGTGACTAGCCTGCCTTGACCCGAAGGGGCCATTGCCGCAGGTCAGGGGCCCTTCTACGCTCACGCGGAGACGGGCGCTGTGGACGGGGGGAACCTGATGCGCGCACCGATCGGCTACGCGCTCGGGCTCGTCGTCACGGGAATGGCTGTACTGACGCTTCAGGCTGCCCCGCCGGCGGCCGCGGACCCGCCCGACCTCGTGCTCCTCAGCGCGACCCCTGCCGGGCACGCAGGCAACGGCACCTCCGACACGCCTGCCATGACTCCCGAAGGTCACTACGTCGCCTTCCGGTCCGACGCCTCGGACCTGGTGCCCGGAGACACCAACGCCAAGTCGGACATCTTTGTGATCGACCGGCTCACCCATGTCACGACGATGGTCAGCGTCTCCAGCAGTGGTCAGCCTGCTGACGGTGACAGCACGGACCCGTCCATCAGCGCGGACGGCCGCTACGTCGCCTTCACCTCGGGCGCCACCGATCTCGATGAGCTCGGTCCGGATACCAACGGTCACCTCGACGTGTTCATCCATGACGTGCGAACGGGCAGCACCACCCGAGTCCGCACGGCGGACGGCAGCCAGCCGGCCGGTGGCGACACCTCAGAACCAGCTCTCAGCGCAGACGGCCGGTTTCTAGCCTTCAGCTCGCACGCGAACAACATGGCTCCCGGCACCGATCCGGCCTTCGAGAACGTCTACCGACTCGACCGCGACGTCGACGGCGACGGCCGCTTCGAGCAGCTGCTGGGCAGTGTCCTGGACCCGGCCGGCCGTCGAGTGGTCGCTGCGAGCCGCGTCGGTGTCACCGCGGCCGATCCCGACCCGGCGGACGCACCCGGCGACAGCTATGAGCCGGCGATCACCCCGGACGGCGCCAGCGTGTGGTTCACCTCGGACGTCTACGCGTTGGAGCGGCCCGGTCAGGCGGACGACCTGGGGAATGGACAGACCTTCATCTACCGCGCCATGGATGTCGCGACGATCCTTGGCGCGGGAACTGCGGGTCAACAGATGACGGCCGTTGCGGGCATCCGCACGTACACGGCCTGGGCGACCAGCCACGTCGTCGTGTCCGACTCCGGCTACCTCGTTGGCTACCAGCTGATCCCCAGTGAGGGGGACCAGCCTGAATCATCCACGGGACAGTGCATCTCGAACACGAGGTGCGACTCCAACCAGGCCGTCTACGCCGGGACCGATCTCTCGGTGGCGAGCGAGGCGAACGTCGAGTCGTGGACCTATCGGGCCACGGCCGGCGGCGTCAGCAACACCTACGTCGTCGGAGGCAGCACCCCGCTGATTGAGGACTCAATCGGTGTGACGGTCACGTCGCTCACGGGGAAGACCTTCGCCGGCACCTCGACCAAGCCGGTTTCAGCGAGTGACACCAACGGGGTCGCCGACGTGGTCGCTTCGCTCGTATCGCCGAACCACCTGCCCTACTTCACCCCGTTCCAGACCAGCTCCCCCAGCAGCAACTCGCTCCAGAGCATCAGGATCGACGACCTGCCGGCCACCGCCCTCCGCGACGGGGAGCGAGCCGCCGTGGGCGCGCCGTTCGGTCACTCGGGTCCGTTCGGCCACAGCGGTCCGTTCGGACATTCGGGTCCGTTCGGCCACAGCGGTCCGTTCGGTCACTCGGGACCGATCGGCCACAGCGGTCCGTTCGGCCACTCGGGACCGTTCGGCCCCTCGGGTCCGTACGGGCACAGCGGACCACTGTCGAACTTCCCGTTGCTC
>JAWWPK010000532.1:0-2869 GCA_033854925.1 Nocardioidaceae bacterium
GCCGACCCCGAGCTCGACCTGTCCATCCGCCGCCGGCTCGTCGACGAGACGGACACCCTGCAGCGCAAGCTCGCCGTGCTCGACGCCTACCCGCGCCCATGACTCCCCCCACTGCCGGGCCGTCATCGAGAGGCCGCCGGCCCGGGCCCACCGTCCGGACCCGGGTCCACGAGCTCGGGTCCGAGGGTGAACGGCACCACGAGGACCGGCTGGCCACCGAGGAGCCGCTCGAGATTCGGCTGGCCTGGCCGGGCGCACCGCCGCGCCGGGTCTGGGTGACCATGCGGACCCCCGGCCACGACTTCGAGCTCGCCGCCGGCTGGCTCGTGCACGAAGGGCTCGTCACCGCTCCCCCGCACACCATCGCCTACTGCACCGACGCCGACCTGACACCCGAGCAGGAGTTCAACGTCGTGACGGTGACCCTTGCCGACCCGCCGACCCGCGACCCCGGCCACCGACACGCAGGTTCCGGCTCGTCGGCCTGCGGGGTCTGCGGCAAGGACACGATCGCCGAGGCACTGGCCGCACCGGCGGCCGGTCGCTGGACCGGTCCGGTCCCCGGCCCGGACGTCGTACGCACCCTCCCTGAGCGGCTGCGCACGGCACAGAGGGTCTTCGACGCCACCGGCGGCGTCCACGCCGCGGCCCTGGCCACCGCCCTGGGTGAGCTGCTCGTCGTCCGCGAGGACGTCGGCAGGCACAACGCCCTCGACAAGGTCACCGGCGCGCGCGTGATCGGCGGCCAGTCGCCGAGCGAGGCCGCCCTCGTCGTGAGCGGCCGGGCCGGCTTCGAGCTGGTGCAGAAGGCGGTGGCTGCCGGCGTCGGCACGCTCGTTGCCGTCGGCGCACCGACCAGCCTCGCCGTGCACCTGGCCGAGGAGGCCGGGCTCGGCCTCTACGGCTTCACCTCGCCACGGCGCACGGTCCGCTACGCCTGACGGCGGCTACTTCTTCGCGACCACCTTGAACTTGAACGTCGACGGCGTCGCGTCGGCGTTCCCGGCCGGCTGCACCGCCCGGACGCTCAGCGTGTGCTTCCCCGTCTTGAGCTTCTTGGTCTTCACCTTGAACGGGCTAGAGCACGCCTTGAACGCACCCTTGTCGACCTGGCACTCGAACGTCGCTCCGGCGGTCGAGGAGCCGAAGGTGAACGTCGCCTTCTCGCCCTTGGTGACCTTCTTGGGGCCGGCGATCTTGTCGGTCTCGGGGGCCGGCAGCGACACGTTCTCGCAGTTGGAGAGCGCATCGGAGCGATCCGCGGTCACCGAGTCGGTGCCCGCGCCGCAGTCCACGATGTCCGTGACCCCGTCCCGCACGTTGACGGTGTCGTTCCCCTCGCCGCCGTGCACCGCGTCGGAGCCGCCACCCGGGGTGAGCGAGTCGTTGCCGGTGCCGCCGTCGACGTAGTCGGGGCCGGCGCCGCCCAGGAACGTGTCGTTGCCGTCGAGAGCGCGGAACACCATCCGGCCGCTGTAGGTGCGGCTGTCCATGAGGTCGCTCGAGGGCCCGTCCGTCATGGTGATGATCCACTGCTCGAGGTTGGTCGCCGGCAGGGTGACTGGCGTGATGCTCGGCGCGCTGATCGTCAGACCACTGTCTGCGAGCACGAACGTCAGCCCCAGGTCGGTGGTGGTGTCGATGAAGTTGAACTCGACAGTGTCGTTGCCCGGGCCACCGTCGATCGGACCGCTGCTGGGATCGACGATGCGATCGTTGCCCGGGCCGCCCTGCGCGCTGCCGTCGGGGTTCACGATCAGGTCGTCGCCGTCCCCGCCGTCCACCGTGTCCCCGCCGTCGATCCGGTCGTTGCCCGCACCGGCGTTGACGGTGTCGACGAAGTCGGCCGAGATCTCGTCATGACCCGCGCTGCCGGTCACGTCGTCGGCCCCGAAGTCGTCGACATCGACCTCGGCGACCTTCACTGCGGGGAAGGCCGTCGTCACGTTGCCGAGGCTGACGGTGTCGCTACCGCCACTGTCACCGACGTGGATCTTCTTGACGACGCCGCAGGCGAGCACAGGAATCGCGGGGATGCCGTTGACGGCCGCCTGGCCGGCCAGGCAGCTCATGGCGATGTTGTCAGGGTCGGCGTCGCTGGTTGCGGACACTGTGTCCACGTTGTTTGTCGTCCCTGAGACGACGGCGAACGCGGGGGCGGTGGCCAGCGCGAGAGCTGAGCCGACGGCGATCACGACGGTCGCGCCGCGACCAGGAGTTCTCCGGATCATCGAAACAGGCTAGGTAGGCCGGCCCGATCCCGCTGTAGCCCGAACGGACACCCCGCGATGGCCCGAACGGGTGATGGAGGGACCCGGCGGCTACGGCTTCGCCAGCACCTTGAACCGGAACGTCGAGGGCGTGGCGTCCGCGTTCAGGGCGGGCTGCACCGCGCGGACCAGGAGCGTGTGCTTGCCGACCTTGAGCTTCCTGGTCCTCACCTTGTAGGGGCTCCCGCACGGCTTGTAGGCACCGGTGTCGACCTGACACTCGAACGTCGCGCTCGGGACCGACGCCGCGAACGTGAAGAACGCCTTCACGCCCTTCGTGACCTTCTTCGGCCCGTCGATCCGGCTGGTCTCGGGCGCCGGCAGCGCGACGCTCTCGCAGCCGCTGAGCACATCCGCCCGGTCCGCGGTGACCGTGTCGTTCCCCGGGCCGCACTCGACAACGTCGCCGAACCCGTCGCGCGCCGCGATCGTGTCGTCTCCGTCGCCGGTGAGGACGAAGTCGGAGCCCGGTCCGGGGTCGACCACGTCGTTCCCGAGACCGAGGTCGGCCACGTCCGCCCCCGGTCCGCCCAGGAAGGTGTCGTTGCCGGCCCGGCCGTGGAAGGTGACCCGGCCGCTGTAGAGCCGGCTGTCGATGC
>JAWWPK010000533.1:0-6219 GCA_033854925.1 Nocardioidaceae bacterium
TCAAGCGCGTGGGTGAAGGCCGTCCCTACCCGGACCATGCCACCAGCCAGCGGGCGTGGTCGGTGGTCCCGCCCCGTGCCGTCCGCCTCGACCAGCTGATCACGACGAAGAGCCAGCTCGACCTGGCGACGCTGCTCTCGGAGGACTCCACGTTCTACGGCGACCTGTTCGCCCACGTCGTGGAGTGGCAGGGCGAGTACTACCTGGAAGACGGCCTGCACCGGGCCCTCCGCGCGGCCCTCCAGCAGCGAAACGTCCTGCACGCGCGCGTGCTCACGATGGCGGGCTGACCGCCAGTGTTCGAGTGGCAGCTGACAGCGCGGCTGCGCACGGCCATCACCCTGGCGGCACTTGCGGTGCTGATGGTGCTCGGCGTGACCTGGGGCTGGGCCCAGATGACCAAACCGTTCCCGGGCAAGGTGGACGTCCCGATCTGCGTGGGCACGTCCTACCACGCGGGCGACGAGCTGTTCGTCCAGGACGTCACGGTCAGCGTGCTCAACGCCAGCGACCGCGAGGGGCTGGCCACCCGGACCCTCGAGGAGCTCAAGACCGTCGGCTTCGCGACCGGCGACACCGGCAACGCCCCGAAGGGCACCGCGCTCACGGCGCCTGCCGAGATCTGGGTCGACGACGTCGACAACCCGGGCGCCAAGCTGCTGCGCGCCCGACTCGGCAAGGTCCCCGTCGTCCAGCACCCGGAGAACACCGCGGCAGGCATCACCGTCGTGGTCGGCGACCAGTTCGGCGACCTCCGGCAGGGTCCGCAGTCGGTGATCCTCACCACCGACGCGGTGGTCTGCAGCCCGCCGGTCGAGTAGTCGAGTCCCAGCCTCGGCCTGCCGAGGTTTCGACACGCGATCAGCCCAGCCACTGCGCCAGCCGCCCGCGGGCGCTGACCTGGCGAAGCCGCTCCTCGGTCTTCTCGCGCTGCCGGCGCGGGGCGACCACGAGCAGGTCGTCGCCGTGCTTGAGCACGGTCCGCCGTTCGGGGACGAGGGTCTCGCCGTCGCGGATGACCATCGACACCGAGCAGCCGGGCGGGAGCCGGAGCTCGCCGACCTCGACGCCGTGCATCTTCGACGTCGGCGCGATCGTGACCTGGAGCAGGTCCGCGGCGACGCGCTCGAGCGCGGCTGCCTCGATGTCGAGCCCACGCGGCTCCGATCGTCGGGTCACCCTCAGCACCTTCGCCACCCAGGGCAGCGTCGGACCGGTCACCAGGGTGTCGATCACGACGAGCACGAAGACCAGGTCGAAGAGACGCTCGGAGTCGCCGACACCATTGGCCAGGGGGATGGTCGCCAACACGATCGGTACGGCGCCGCGCAGCCCGGCCCACGACACGAACGCCAGCTCCCGGGCGGGCCTCGGCTGGGCCACAGCGCTGACGGCCACGGACAGCGGGCGGGCGACCAGGGTGAGCACCAGCCCGGCGACGACGGCATACAGGACCGTCCGGAGGTCGAGCCGGCTCGGCGACAGCAGGAGACCGAGCATCACGAACAGCCCGATCTGCGAGAGCCAGGCCAGCCCCTCGGCGAAGGACCGGGTCGCGGCGCGGTGCCGCAGCTCGGCGTTCCCAAGGACCAGCGCCGCGACGTACACCGCGGCGAACCCGGACGCGTGGCAGGCCGCGGCCGCACCGTAGGAGAGGAGGCAGAGCGCCAGCACAGCCAGCGGGTAGAGGCCGGACGAGGGCAGCGCCGCTCGCCGCATCACCCAGGCGCCCGCGAACCCGATCGCCAGCCCCAGCGCCAAGCCGCCCACGAGCTCGTAGGCCACCAGCCCGGCGTTGTAGAGAAGCCCGTGCTCGTCGAGACCGCCAGTCGAGATGATGGTGACGATCACGATGATCGGGGCGTCGTTGAGGCCGGACTCCGCCTCGAGCGCGCCGGTCAGCCGCTTCGGGAGTGGTACGACGCGCAGCACCGAGAACACCGCCGCGGCGTCGGTCGGTGAGGTGAGCGCGCCGAGCAGGACCGCGGTCTCCCAGCGCAGGCCGAGAAGGAAGTGGGTGCCGACCGCGACCACCACGACGCTCACCGCGACGCCGACCGTGGCGAGCGAGAGGCCGAGCCGGATGGACGGGCGCACGTCGCGCCACGGGGTGGTCAGTCCGCCTTCGGCCAGGATGACGAAGAGGGCCAGGAAGCAGAGCGAGTGCGACAGCTCGGCGTCCTCGAAGCCGATCCCGAAACCGGACTCGCCCAAGGCCACACCCATGGCGAGATAGAGCAGCAGCGAGGGCAGCCGGGTGCGCGACGAGACCCGGACGGCCAGGATCGCCAGGAAGGTGACCGCAGATCCCCACAGCACGAACACGTCGAGCTGGTGGACATCTATGGACATGTTTTTCCGGGGTCTCCGCGGAACCGTGCCCCCGCGGCGCGCAGCGCCCTGACCGCGCGGTTTCGTGGGGTGGTCATGTCACCTCGCTCGATCGGGGTGGCGAGTCCCCACCTTATCGGGCGGTCAGGCGCGCCCCATCCGGGACAGTCACCGCGGTTGGGGCGATCAGAACGAGCCGGACGACGCCCAGACCGGAGCGACCTCCTTGCGGTACTTCCGGCCGAACATCCCGCCGATGATGGCGATCACCGGGCCCGGGACGCTCTGGCGCAGGGCGGCTCGCTCCTCCGACGAGGCTCCGTCGTCCATCCACGCGAAGAACACGCCGGCCACGGGGAGCGAGGAACGCCGGGAGAACTGCTTGCCCATCGTCTTGATCGCCGGGTCGTCCGGCTTGCCCAGCAGGAGCTGCTCGGTCTCGCGCTCTTCGTGGTCGAGGTGCGTGGTGGTCGCCACGTCGAGCGCGGACATCGCAGTGGCCGCGGCCTGCGCGTCAGCCGCATTGGCACTCTTCGCGAGCGCGTCCATCGCGACGCCTGCACTCCTGAGCGCCGCCGCCATGGCCTCGTGCTCCTCGTCGAAGGTGGTGATCGAGGCGTCGGGGACGCCGATCGCCTTCAGCGCCGGCCACGCGATCTCGTGCTCGCCCTCGTGGTGCTCGGTGAGCTGCGTCTGGAAGTTGACCCAGGCCCGGTGCAGTGCGGCAGCGCGCTCCTTGTCCCCGGCGGGGAACTCGTCCAGTGCGGTCCGGAACCGGCTGAGGTCGCGGCGTACGGCGCCGTGGATCACCTTGTTCATGCTCATCGTTGGGGTCGCCATGGTGATCACCCTAGGCACATCGAGCGCCCCGGGGCTTCTCGGATTTCGCGGCGGACGACGCCGCGGCCGACCTGACGGTTCCTGGAGTGCGGCTCAGGTCGTCGGCGTGTAGCCAGGGCGCCCGGAGGCGTCCCACTCCTGCCAGAACGACGTGAACTCCTCGCCCAGGAAGGGATCGCCGCCCGTCAGCGCGATGCCGCCACGCCGGACCGTCCAGTCCCACGGCGCGAGCTCCTGCGCCGCCGCGAGGTGAGCCTTGACGGCCTCGGTGCGGCCGGTCCGCTGGAGGTGCGCCGCGACCCGGCGCTCGGCGAGCGCCTCCTGCTGGGCGTCGGTGCGCTCGTGCGGCTCGACCTTGGCGCTGTCAGGCAGCACCCCCTCGCGGACCCACTGACGCAGCGCGTCGTGGTGCTGCTCGCTCGAGATCTTGGTGAACTCGACGAACTGGTCGTCACCCGGTGCGATGGTCGGGGGCTTGACGACGTTGTCGTCCTCGTCGACCCACACCACCGAGGGGACGTTGGTGATGCCGTACCTCTCGGCCGTGACGTGGGCCGGGTCCACGGCGACCGGGTACGACGGCCCGGCAGCCTCTATCCAGGGCCGGGTCTCCTCGGGGTCGTTGTCCAGCGCGACCGAGAAGAGCTTCAGCCCGGAGTCGGCCAGCTCGTCCTGGAGCTGCTGCCAGCCGGCCAGCTCGTAGCGGCAGCCGCACCAGCTCGCCCAGGTGACGAGCACCCGCTTGTGGCCGGAGAAGTCGTCGAAGGAGACCGGGTTCCCGTCGACGTCCTGCAGGTCGAGCCGCGGCGCCTTGCCGCCGGCGACCTCGCGGTGGTGCGTCTCCGCGGACTGCGCGAGCGCGGCGACACCCGCCTCCTCGTCGTGCACCACGAGCAGCCCCAAGGCCTCGGTGACCGACCGGCCCAGCAGGGGCACGCAGGTCTCGCCGCGGCAGAGCCCCTCGGGCTTGAGCGCCCAGCCGAGGGCCGTCGCGAGGGCCTCCTCGTCGGCGAGGCCACCGGGTAGGGAGTGCTCGCGGCCGTCGACGTCGATCAGGATCACCGGGACAGGATTCCACGGAACTAGAACTTGTTCTAGTCTGCGGGTGTGGCCGGCACCGATCTCCCCGACGTCCGCTCCGACGCCGACGTCCCCGCCGACGCGCCGGCGTACGACGTGGTCGTGGTCGGCTTCGGCATCGCCGGCGGGTGCGCCGCCCTCGAGGCGGCCCGGGCCGGTGCGCGGGTGCTGCTCCTGGAGCGGGCCGCCGTGCACGGCGGCACGTCGTCGCTCTCCGGCGGACACTTCTACCTCGGTGGCGGCACCGCGGTGCAGGTGGCCACCGGCCACGAGGACTCGGTCGAGGAGATGGCGAAGTACCTCACCGCCACGGCCAAGGAGCCCGAGCCCGACAAGATCCGCGCCTACTGCGAGGGCTCGGTCGAGCACTTCGACTGGCTCGAGACGCTGGGCTTCCAGTTCGAGCGCTCCTACTACCCGGAGAAGGCGGTGATCCAGCCCGGCACCCAGGGGCTGATGTTCACCGGCAACGAGAAGGTCTGGCCCTATCTCAACCAGGCCCGGCCGGCGCCGCGGGGCCACAAGGTCCCGGTGGCCGGGGACACCGATGGCACCAAGATGGTGATGGACCTGCTCCGCGAGAGGGTCGAGGAGGCCGGGGTCGACGTGCGCTTCGAGACCGGCGCGAGCCACCTGGTCACCGACGGGTCCGGCGCCGTGGTCGGCGTCGCGTGGCGGTCGTTCGACTCCACCGGTTTCGTCCGCGCCGGGGCCGTCGTCCTGGCCGCGGGCGGGTTCGTGATGAACCCCGACATGGTCGCGACCTACACCCCGGCCCTCGGCTCCAAGCTGTTCACCCTCGGCTCGACGTACGACGACGGGCTCGGCATCCGGCTCGGCGCCTCGGCCGGCGGCGAGCTCAAGCACATGGCCGAGCCGTTCATCACCGCACCGTTCTACCCGCCGTCGGTGCTGGTGAAGGGGCTGATCGTGAACAAGCTGGGCGAGCGGTTCGTCGCCGAGGACAGCTATCACGCGCGGACGTCGTTCCACGTGATGCAGCAGCCCGAGCAGGCCGCCTACCTCATCGTCGACAGCGCCCACCTGGAGGAGCAGCGGATGTCGCTGTGCCCGTTGATCGACGGCTGGGAGACCGTCGAGGAGATGGAGCAGGGGCTGGACCTGCCCACCGGCTCGCTGACCAGGACCCTCGACCGCTACAACGAGCACGCGGCCCGCGGCGAGGACCCCGACTTCCACAAGCACCCCGACTGGCTGGCTCCCCAGGACACCGGTCCGTGGGGCGCCTACGACCTCACTCTCGGCAAGGCCCTCTACGCCGGCTTCACCCTCGGCGGGCTGCGCACCACCGTGGACGGCCAGGTGCAGCGGTCCGACGGCTCCGTCGTCGGTGGCCTGTACGCCGCCGGGGCCTGCGCCTCGAACATCGCCCAGGACGGCGCCGGCTACTGCTCCGGCACCCAGCTCGGCGAGGGCTCCTTCTTCGGTCGCAGAGCAGGAAGACACGCCGCCACCGGTGGTTGAGGAGGTCGCTCTGCGCCCGTCTCGAAACCCCGGCGGCCCTAGGGTGACGTCGTGACGTCGACCGCCGACCGCTGGCAGGTGGCCTCGCGAGCCAACGTGCCGCCGTTCCACGTCATGGACCTGCTGGCGGCGGCGTCAACGAGACAGCGCAACCACGGCGACCTGCTCAACCTGCTGGCCGGCCAGCCGGCGACGGGGGCGCCGGCGCCGGTCCGCGAGGAAGCGATCCGGCTGCTGCGGGGCACCGACCCGCTCGGCTACACCCCCGCGGTCGGGATCCTCGAGCTGCGCGAGGCGATCGCCGGCCACCACAAGCGGACCTACGGCGTCGACGTCGACCCCGACGAGGTCATCGTCACCACGGGCAGCAGCGGCGGGTTCCTGCTCGCGTTCCTCGCGGCGTTCGAGGTCGGCGACAAGGTGGCGATGGCCCGGCCGGGCTACCCCTGCTACCGCAACGTGCTCACCGCGCTGGGCGTCGAG